>JAQVQL010000181.1 GCA_028701595.1 Herbinix sp. | reverse complement strand
TTTAGAGGAGCGGCCAACATCCTCACTATATCATACTGTAGTATATTAATATCTTGGAATTCATCAACTAATATATATTTAAATTTGTTCTGCCAGAGCTTTAAAATGTCTGGTCTCTCAGACAGCAGCTCATAGCATAATAATAACATATCATCAAAATCTATTTTTTTAGCACTTTTAATTCTCTTATTATACTCCTTATAAATGCTGCGAAAGACTTCGTCCCCGCAGCTTAAAGAATAATAAGTTGAGAGCTCAATTCTATTGCCCTTAACCATGCTTATTTCAGATAAGAGCTCAGATATATATTCCTTCTCATCCTCATATTCAAGCTCCATACTAAAGACAATGTCCTTAATGCATAACCGTCTTTCCTCTTCCCTAATGATATTCTCAGGGCTTAGGTTATAGGCATGCCTTAGAATCGCAAAGAAAATACTGTGGAAGGTTCCAAAGCTCACACCTGTCCTATTATCCCTCTTTAATCTCAGAAAACGTTCCTTCATCTCTCCGGCTGCTGCCCGAGTAAATGTTATTACTAGGATATTCTCTTCAGGTATATTGTATTTCTGAATTAAATATTTCGTTCGTTCGGTTATTACCAAAGTCTTTCCGGAACCCGGACCCGCCAAAACAAGCATAGGCCCATCCTTGTGACTTACTGCATCTTTCTGTGCCTGGTTTAATTCCATATATTCTTGTAACCCAATTAGAACAATAAATTATTGGATTATATTACCTCCTTAAGCCTTACTAAGCTTGTCTATAGCAATCCTAATACGACTAAGGCTTTCTTCCTTACCAAGAATGCTAATTATTTCATAGGCGCCTCCCGGTGTTGACTGCTTACCCGATACGGCCGTTCTAACTGGCCACAAGCCCTGACCATTTTTTATCTGCTTCTCACCGATATAGGACATAATAACATTCTCGATTGCAGTCTCAGAATAATCCTCAAGAGCTTCGAATCTTGGCAGAAGTTCATTTAATACTTCAAGTGAATTCTCCGAATTGGTCTTCATTTTTTTGTGGGTAAACATCGCCACATCATAATCTGGGATCTCATCAAAGAAATCTATCTTTTCACCTATATCACATAGGGTCTCAATCCTTGTCTGTACAAGCTTCGCTATCCTCTTAAAATCTAAGTCTTTATGAATTGTTGCCTTAATATATGGAAGAGCCAGGATATAGAATTGGTCCTCATCCAACCTCTTAATATATTCACCATTCATCCAGCGAAGCTTAACAATATCAAATACAGCAGGAGATTTATTAATATTTCTATAATCGAAATCTCTTATAAGCTCCTCAAGGGACATGATTTCGTTGTTATTCGGTGAGCTCCACCCCAGAAGTGCCACAAAATTTACGATAGCCTCTGATAAAAAGCCCTGCTCTAATAAATCCTCATAGGAGGAATGACCGCTTCGTTTACTAAGCTTTTTGTGGTCCTCATTGGTTATAAGGGGCAGATGCACATATACTGGCTCCTCCCAACCAAAGTCCTCATAAAGTCTTGTATATTTTGGCGTAGAAGATAAATACTCGTTTCCCCTTACCACATGGGTTATCTTCATAAGATGATCATCAACTACATTTGCAAAATTATATGTCGGATATCCATCAGATTTAATAAGTATCATATCATCCAACTCATCATTGTCAACTGTGATATCTCCAAAGATAGCGTCATGGAAAGTGGTTGTACCCTCCGAAGGTATATTCTGACGGATTACATAAGGAATTCCCTCTGCAAGGTTTTTCTCTATCTCCTCCTTGGACAGATGTAGACAATGCTTATCATACTTAATAATTTCCTTAACCTCTTCTTCATCGTCCTCAGGCGCATTTCCCACAGCTTTTTTTAAGCTTGCCAATCGATCTTTGGTACAAAAGCAGTAATATGCCGCTCCCTTTTCTACCAGCGTTTTGGCATACTTCATATAAATACCTAATGCCACGCGTTCGCTTTGAACATAGGGGCCATATCCCCCGTCCTTATCAGAACCCTCATCATGGATAAGGCCTGTACCAGCAAGGGTGCGGTATATAATATCCAAAGCTCCATCAACATATCGTTCCTGATCTGTATCCTCAATTCGTAAAATAAAAGTCCCATCCTCATGTTTAGCAATTAAATACTCATATAAGGCGGTTCTTAAATTACCCACATGCATTTTACCTGTAGGACTCGGTGCAAATCTAGTCCTTATCTTATTCATGTCATACTTCCTCTCTGTTTAGTAATTAAAATCCTTGAATAAGTCATTGTAGCGGTTCATCTCTTCATTAAAGCTATTCTCGAATATATCCTGGAATATTGGATCTCTTATCAATGATAAAAACATTAATACTAATATCAATATAAGTACTATCATTATGATCGCGAAGGTCAAGGTTGCTCGTGCCCAATTCTTCTTGCTTTCTGGAGTATTACTACTTGTAGACCATACTATTAGCATAACAAGAAATACTAGCCATCCCACAAAGGGGATGAGCATAATAAAGTATGTACCTAACCAGTTTATATATGAAACCGGTTTTTTATTATCTTTTATCTCTATCGCTTGGGCTGGCACAGCCGGTGCTGTCGGAACAGATGCATTTCCTGTTCCGCTTTGATATGAATAGTTATTAGTTGGAGTGGGTTCGGATTCATGTACATCACCCTCACGAAAGGAAGCTCCACAGTATTCGCAAAAATTAGCATTCTGGTTTTGATTATCTCTTCCACAGGAATTGCATACCATAACGTTCACCTCTTCACATATTTTTACTCATTATACCACATCTATACCAAAAATCAATTGCTCTACTAGTACAAAAAAAGTGCCAAAAGCCTCTATAATGACCAAATATAGGTAACAGGCTTTTGACACTATCATTATTTTTTTAATTTTCTGTCCTCATGGCTTCAATAGCACTAATCTTTGTTGCACGTCTTGCAGGAAAATATCCTGAAAGAAGACCAACTACTACAGATATCGCGAGTCCTAAGATCGGCAGATATATCGGTATAATAGAATAGGTGGCCTGCGATACATCTCCCATAGGCTGACCTCCAGTCATTAGCGCTCCGAAAAGAGGCTGGCCATACTTATTAATCAGATAAGATGTCAGATAACCAAGACCAACACCTACAACTCCTCCCAATAATCCAATCATTCCCGCCTCAAACAGGAATAAAAGCCTGATATCCTTGACCACACATCCAAGGACCTTCATGACGCCAATTTCCTTAGTTCTTTCATAGATTGACATAACCATGGTATTGGCTATACTAATGGCTGATACGAACATGGATACCGCTCCTAGGAAGAAGAATATTAGCTGTAAGGTCTTCGAGGCTTCAATCGTAGGTTTTAGCCACTGTAGCATACTTTCTGATAGAAATCCCAGCTCCTTAATTTTATCCTGAACCTCTTCCACATTATCGATATTATCCACATTCAGCTTTATCTGCTGATATTCGTCTAACACCTTCACAGCCTTTTTCCTATCTTCTAAGGTCAATGTATTACAGTACTGTAGATATATCTTTTCAAAATAATCTATGTCCATATATACATTGTAGTCAAATTCGGCTTTTGTCTCCTCCATCTTGGCTATATTAGAAAGAGGGACGGAAAACTCTCTTTTTCTCTCATTTTTCTGATATTGCCAGCTATTGAATTTAAATACGACTTTCTCCTTTTGTAGGTCTACCTGCTTAGTGCCTCTATAATTTTGGTCATAAAATTCCCACGGCATATAAAAGCCAAAGATAAATGTGCTGTTATCTTCCTCGGTGGGATATTCGCCATAGGTTAATTCGGGAAATTCAAAATCTTCGAATGAAGCCATATCCATAGCCATAATACTAACTCCACTACGATACTTTCCAGACCAGAGCTCTCCCTCACCTCTTAATACTGGCGAAACAGCTCTGACATGGTCTAATGCCTTTATTTTCTCCAGTAAGTCCTTATCAAGCTTCTGTTCTTGATCCCCTGCATAATTACCGTCCTCATCAAGAATAATACCATATGTATTCACGGTTATAGCAGTAAGGCTACCATATTCCTTAACCTGAGTCTCAAAGCTTCTATCCATTCCATGGCCTATGGATATTGTTATAATTATGAACAAACAGCCTATAACAACACCAAGAATTGTCAGTATAGTTCGTACCTTTCTCCTGAACAGGCTTCTAAGGCCCATTTTGAGCAAATCACTAATCTTCATAAAGATCAATTCCTTTTTTAATTTTCAACTTAGCCAACAATGCACCAAGAGCTATGCTTACTACAAATACTGCAGCTGATATTCCTATAACAGACGGCCAAGAAGAAAGAAAAGGATCCTTTACCTCCGCCATTCCCATCTCCATGCCCGGCTCCATGCCTGGCTCCATATATCCCTCATCAAAAAATCCTGGATCTATATACTCCTCATCAACAGCAACTACCTCTTCAGTTGTAATAACTTTATTTCTTTCAATCATAATTCTTTTATCCTCCATTCCCTTTACCAAAATCAGGACTCTTAATACATCTCATCTTCTTTTTTACGAAGCTTGCTTTTATATATGTTAATAATAACTTTTCTAGAAATAAGTAAAAATACTATAAATATTGTAACCTGTATAACTATAAACAACCATGTAGGAAGTATTGCCTTCTTGGGTTCAGGGACTGAAGGGTTAAATACATCCATTCCACCATCACCGTTCATGCCTGGATCCCATATTTGTTCTCCCATTACAGATGTTTCAAATTCCTTGGTGTAAACCTGCTCTTCACCATTGCTGTCTTCATAAGTTATCTTTACTACTCCATATGCCATGCCCTCTACATTTGGAATTGCTTCCATCTCTGCATACGCATTACCACCTGCCGGTACGTTACCCATAAAGTACATGGAGCTTCCGCTACTCGTGAAGTCTCCTTCAATTGTCGCAATCACATTATTCAATTGGGATCTTCCCATGTTATAGAATTCAAATGATATTGATGCGGGGTTGTTTACTGTTACGCCCCTATCCCAAGAATATACATTTACATAATCCACTACTGGTCTGGCATTCTCAACGACCTGTATGTTT
>JAQVQL010000180.1 GCA_028701595.1 Herbinix sp. | reverse complement strand
GAATTCAGCATTCTTTTGAGCAATCAACTTAATTGTGCAATCGGTAATGGGATAAGCCATGCAAGCCAGGCGGTAGCCATTTGATAAATCTATATCTGATAGGATTTCCCTATCACGTAGGGTGATATCTAGCCTTCCTTCCATGACAAGGATAATACATTTTCCACATATGCCCATACCAGCACACTCACTGGATATAGATATCCTGTTGCTCACTAAGGCTTCAAGAAGGCTCTCGCCCTTGGACAGATATACCCTCGTTTCTTTATTGTTTATAGAATCTATTATCTTTATAGTTAGTCTTTCAACCACAGCCACACCACCTAAGCTTCTCGGTATTATATAACCTTGATCTTTAGTCGATATCATCTTTATTGTAAGAGCGGAAGTTGAAATCGTCAACTAAAATAATATAAGTGATTGCATCTTATCTAAATGCATCCACTTATATATATTCTTATCTCAGAGCTTATATCTTATCAGCCAACTCCTCTGGAGACAGATTAAATGAATCCAGCTGCAGTCCCTTATCTTCATATGTAAGGATGCTTATACAGGCATTCTTTAATCTGGTTTTCCCTGAACCTTTTTCTCCATCAGATAGTACCATAATCACAGAATTAATAGCCGCCCCATGAGATATCATTACAATATCCTGGTCAAGGTATTTGATGGCATATCTTTGGATACAATCTATAAGCCTTTTACTGAGTTTATCCAAAGATTCCATAGTCTCCTCATGGCCGAAGGTATCAAAATACTTCCTTCGGTCATAGGTCATACCTGACAAATCACCAAAATCACGTTCTATCAAATCCTCATCTATTATGACCTCCATACCATTATGGATATTTGCAATGATATTTGCAGTTTCTACAGCACGTTTAAGAGGACTCGATATTATTGTCTTTATACCAGTGCTTTGTAAGGCTATTGCACATTTCTTTGCTTGACTTTTTCCCGTATCATTAAGCGGTATATCTTCTCTACCTTGAACCTTCCCTATAAGATTCCAATCTGTCTCTCCATGGCGGATTAAGTAGATGTTCATTATATGCCTCCGTTATATATTTGATTTAACTATTTTCCCCTTGGTTGAAAGGATTTCAGTTACCTTTTCCATAAGCTCCCTGCTTGGTTCCTTTGTATCGGTAAGCTTATAATCAAGCCCAAGTTCCTGCCATTTGTACTCGCCCATCTTATGGAATGCCAAAAGCTCAATTCTCTCCACATTTGAATATTCATCAAGATGCTCTGACAACTTCCTTACACTATCAAGATTATCTGTAAGCTGAGGCACTACTACATATCTTATCCATGTTGCTTTATTATTTTTCTTAAGAAATTCTAGGAATTTTAAGGTTGGACTTAAGGATACCCCGGTTATAGTCTTATACACAATCGGGTCATAATTCTTGATGTCCAATAAAACCAAGTCAGTATAATTCAAAAGCTCCTCTACCGTATCATTAAATACAAATCCAGAGGTGTCAATAGTAACAGATATGCCTCTACTCCTACACCTTTTACTTACTTCCAATATAAATTCGACCTGAAGAAGAGGTTCTCCACCTGTAAATGTAACCCCACCTCCGGAGTAGTCCATGTAGGATTTATATTTAAGTATTTCTTCCATTAAATCATCTGGAGTGTATTCATTTCCCTTGTTTACCTCCCAGGTATCTGGATTATGGCAGAACTGACAACGGAGAGGGCATCCCTGCATAAAAACTACAAAACGTATACCCGGTCCATCCACTGTTCCAAAACTTTCTAATGAATGAATTCGTCCAAGATTAGCCATAAGCCACTCCCCTTTCTATCAGAACACTCTACCTATATAATTATTAATCCTATTAGGAACTCGAAGACTATCTTTCGTGGAAGGTACGATGGATAACATCCAACTGTTGTTCCTTACTTAGCTTTACAAAGTTCACTGCGTAGCCTGATACACGGATTGTCAATTGAGGATATTTTTCTGGATGATTCATAGCGTCTATAAGGGTTTCACGATCAAATACATTGACATTGATATGATGTCCCTTACTATGGAAATACCCATCCATTAATCCTACAAGATTCTTTACTCTGTCATCCTCATCTTTCCCTAAAGCCTTAGGAACAATAGAGAATGTATATGAAATACCATCCTCTGCATGCTTATAAGGTAATTTTGCTACAGAGGCCATAGAGGCTACTGCACCCTTTTTATCCCTACCATGCATAGGATTTGCACCGGGTGCAAAGGGCTCTCCCGCTTTTCTTCCATCTGGTGTGCTTCCAGTCTTCTTACCATACACAACATTTGATGTTATAGTCAGCACTGATAATGTCTGCTTAGCATTGCGGTAGGTTTTCACTTTACGAAGCTTATTCATAAAACGCTCAACTAATTCTACAGCAATATTATCTACCCTATCATCGTTATTTCCATAGGCAGGGTAATCCCCTTCTATTTCATAATCTATAACCAAACCATCTTCATTTCGTACAGTCTTAACCTTGGCATATTTGATTGCTGATAAGGAATCAGCTACTACTGATAATCCTGCAATTCCACAAGCCTCTGTACGAAGTATATCTACATCATGGAGTGCCATTTGAAGCCTCTCATAGTTATATTTATCATGCATATAATGAATGACATTAAGAGTATTAATATACAATTCAGAGAGCCAATCAAGAGTCTGGTCAAACTTAGATATTACCTCGTCATAGTCTAGATATTCACTGGTTATAGGAGCAAACATCGGGGCAATCTGTTCTCCAGATTTCTCATCCTTCCCTCCGTTAATAGCGTAAAGCATTGCTTTTGCAAGGTTTGCACGAGCACCAAAAAACTGCAACTGCTTGCCAAGTCTCATAGCCGATACACAGCAAGCAATTCCATAATCATCTCCCCAATAATCCCTCATAATATCATCACTTTCATACTGGATGGAGCTTGTATCAATAGAAACCTTTGCACAGAATTTCTTAAAGGTCTCTGGCAGGAATACAGACCAAAGTACAGTAAGGTTAGGCTCTGGTGCTGGTCCAAGATTATAAAGAGTATGCAGAATTCTATAGCTACTTTTTGTTACTAAAGTTCTTCCATCTATACCCATACCACCGATTGCTTCTGTAACCCAGGTAGGATCTCCTGAGAACAAATCGTTATAATCAGGAGTACGTAGGAAACGTACCATACGAAGCTTAAGGACAAATTGGTCAATAATCTCTTGAACCTCTTCTTCAGTAATTGCCCCATTATTCAAGTCTCTTTCATAATATATATCAAGAAAAGTAGACACACGACCAAGACTCATTGCCGCTCCATCCTGCTCCTTTATGGCGCCCAGATAAGCGAAATACGTCCACTGAGTAGCCTCGAAGGAATCCTTCGCGGGTATACTGATATCAAATCCATATGACGCCGCCATTTCTTTAAGCTGCTTTAGTGCTTTTATTTGTTCTGATAATTCTTCACGAAGACGAATATCAGGAGAACCAAGATTAGGATTCTCTAAAAGCTTCTTCTCATGCTTTTTTTCTTCAATCAGAAAATCTACACCATAAAGAGCGACTCTTCTGTAGTCTCCGATTATTCTTCCTCTACCATAAGAATCAGGAAGCCCAGTAATAATACCTGTATGTCTGGCCTTTCTCATGTCATCGGTATATGCATCAAAAACTCCGTCATTGTGAGTCTTTCTGTTCTGCGTATATATCTCCTCGGTGGTTTTATCAAGGGTATATCCATAGGATTCCAATGCCTTCTTCACTACTCGAATACCACCGTTTGGCATAATGCCTCTTTTTAGTGGTTTATCAGTCTGAAAGCCTACGATAACTTCATTATCCTTATCTAAGTAACCCGGGCCAAAAGTAGTTATGGTGGAGGGCTTTAAGGTCTCAGCATCAATAATTCCTTTCTCGTTTTCTTCCTTCATTAGCTCCTGGATCTTTCCCCAAAGCTTTAGGGTCCTTTTAGTAGGACCTACAAGAAATTTATCATCACCCTCGTAAGGAGTATAATTGCGTTGTATGAAGCTTCTTACATTGACGTCTACTACCCAGCTTCCGCCTTCAAAACCTTGCCATTCTTGTCTCATTTTCCAAACCTCCTAAATAAATTTCATTATTTGGTAACATATAACGGAGGTTTTAACCTCCTAAATAAATTTCATTATTTGGTAACATATAACGGAGGTTTTAGCCTCCTGATTTTCCTATCATGTATTGTTTACAATATAATTCTAAATAATTTGATGTCTAAAATCAATAGTAATTGATAATAGTTATCAATTTGTTATTGTGAATAAAATAGTGATTCTGCACAAGTCTAAAGGTTTTCTTAACTCTTTCAAATTATAGGTAAATATTACATGATAAAATATATAAAAGCAATGATTCAAATCACAATTTTTATATTACCAAAATACAATTACTGACCGATATAAATAATAGACCAACAACATTGATTTTATATTATTTCACTAAGAGGATGAATTATATATGGAAATAAATGATTATAGACCTAAGCAAACCAGACTGCATAGAGCCGCTTCCGAATACGAAGCCTCGCAAGTTAAATCACAACAGATTAAGCCCTCCGGACAGGACCATAAACCCGTTCAGATCAACATGAATGAACACTCTATTATAAAAGGTGAGATTATTGATTTAAGGTATCAGGAGGTCAAGATAAGAATAGAACCTGGCGGCCAGATTATTACTGCTAAACTGACTGGTGAGGTTCCTCTTTCTATTGGTCAAACTGCAGAATTTATGGTGTCGGATGAAACAAACGGACTCATTACCTTACGATATATCAACAGTGGTAACTCACCTATAAATAATATCATCCACAAGGCCTTATATGCCTCGGGGCTTTCAACCTCAGACAGAAATCTAGCTATCGTTCAGGAACTTTTGAATTATCAGATGCCTGTGGATAAAAATACAATTTTACAGCTAATAATATTAACTGCTGCCTACCCAGATGTTAATCCTTCGACTATTGTATTGATGTATAAGAACAACTTACCAATTAATACCAGTAATATTGCCCAATTTGAAGCTTATCAAAAGGGTATGCATCAAATCCTAGCCCAACTAAATTCTCTAATAGGTCATCTAGATAG
>JAQVQL010000179.1 GCA_028701595.1 Herbinix sp. | reverse complement strand
CGATTTGTTTTTATTATGGGGTAGGTAGTGGCTACTTTGGCAGATTAGCCTCCAACGCCTTCGGCGTATTGTCTGCATGTAAGGTAGTGGCTAACTTTAGCAGATTAGCCTCCAACGCCAAGGCGTATTGTCTGCATGTAAGGTAGTGGCTAACTTTAGCAGATTAGCCTCCAACGCCTTCGGCGTATTGTCTGCATGTAAGGTAGTGGCTAACTTTAGCTGATTAGCCTCCAACGCCAAGGCGTCGTCGGTCAGTTGCACTGATCCAAGCTAATCATAACACTTTATTGTGACATAAAAAGAATGTCATAATAAAGTATTCTGATTAGCTTGACTAATCTGCTTATATGGACATTATAACACTTTTTAGGTAATTTCCCATACTTATTATATTGTAATTCTAGGCAAATTATTATTCAAGTTGACGAATGGTATTAAAAATTATACAATTAATCAAATCTTAAGTGACAATAATATAATCGAATGTCATGAATTTAATATAGAATGGAGAATGTATATGAGTTTTGAATTCATAAGAGAGGTAATCTCACCACGAGAATTATTGCAGACTTATCCCTTACCACCAAAAGATGTAGAAAGAAAGAAACAAAGAGATAGAGAAATCAAGGATATTATTACCGGAAGATCTGATAAATTTCTTGTTGTTATCGGTCCATGCTCAGCAGATCATGAGGATGCAGTATGTGATTATATATCAAGACTTGCTAAGGTACAGGAGAAGGTTTCTGATAAATTACTTCTTATACCTAGAGTATATACCAATAAGCCAAGAACCACAGGCGAAGGATATAAAGGGATGGTTCATCAGCCTGATCCTGAAAAAGCACCTGATATGCAGGAAGGACTAATTGCAATGAGAAAGATGCATCTTCGCGCTATCGCAGAATCAGGACTTACTGTAGCTGATGAAATGCTTTATCCTGAGAACTGGCCCTATGTAGAGGATATTCTTTCATATGTTGCTGTGGGAGCTCGTTCTGTGGAAAATCAACAGCATAGACTTACTATTAGCGGTATGGACATACCTGCTGGTATGAAGAACCCCACTAGTGGAGATTTTTCAGTTATGCTAAACTCTGTAGTAGCCGCTCAGAAAAGTCATACTTTTCTCTATCGTAAATGGGAGGTAATCACCTCAGGCAACTCTCTTGCTCACACAATCCTTCGTGGAGCTGTGAATAAGCATGGTCAATCATTACCAAATTATCATTACGAGGATCTTATTCGCTTATTACAGATGTACGAGGAACGGGAGTTAAATTATCCTGCAACCCTCATAGATGCAAATCATGCCAACTCGAACAAAAATTATGCTGAGCAACCCCGTATAATTAAGGAGGTTCTTCACAGCAGAAGAATTAGCCCCGATATTGCGAAGCTAGTCAAGGGTGTAATGATTGAAAGCTATATTGAAAGTGGTAATCAAAAAATCTCCGGTCATGTATATGGCAAGTCAATAACGGATCCTTGCCTAGGATGGGAAGAATCCGAAAAACTCATATACACAATCGCAGATCATCTGTAAAAAATATGTCGAAACAACTCGGTACCAGGTACCGAGTTGTTTTTTATGCTCTCGGATGAGAATTTGCGTAAACCTCACGGCTGTTTTGATGATTATGCGTCAGATATAGCTGAGTGGTACTTATATCAGAATGACCTAAGAACTTCTGTACCACACCTAGATCAGCTCCGTTCTCAATCATATGTGCGGCAAAGGAATGCCGAATCATATTTGGATTAATGTCTTCTAGTCCTACCTCTTTAGCATATCCTTTTAAAATCTTCCAAAACCCCTGCCTACTAAGCTGTTCTCCCTGGCTATTAAGAAATAGATACTCATTATGTTTTTTATTACATAAGGCTTCTCGAATATCTATATAAGATACTAAAGCATCTTTTGCAGCATATCCAAATGGGATGCTTCTCTCATTCTTATCCCCGCATGTAAGATACTTTCCTGTTAAATTAATGTCCGAAATCTTAACACAAGTTAGCTCCGACACCTTCATACCAGTGGCATACAAAAGCTCCAGCATTGCTTTATCACGAATTCCTTTACTTGTATGTACATCAGGCATATTTAGCAATGCCAATATCTTGTCTTCCTCTAAAATCTTAGGTGGTTTTTTTATAACCTTTGGTGATTTTATACGTTCTGAAGGATCTCCCTTTATGCTTCCGTTCTTTAAAAGGAATAATAAATAGGCTTTCATGGAAGCAATATGTCTTGAAACTGTCGAAGGTGACAATCCTTCCTTTTCTAAAGACAGAACATAGGAATTAAGGCTTGTCTCTGTTATCTTCGAAGTGCTTTCTATTCCCTGTTGGATAAGATAGGATTCAAGTTTTCTCAAGTCATTCTGATAAGCTCTGATTGTGTTCAGTGAAGACTGCCTTACTTCCTGAAGATACACGGTAAAAGCCTCAATATACTCCTTCATTCCAAACCTCCTAAGTAAATGATAAATATTAGCAGAATATAACGGAGGTTTTACCTCCTAAGTAAATGATAAATATTAGCTGAATATAACGGAGGTTTTACCTCCATAAGTAAATAATAAATATTAGCAGAATACAACTATGTAATTAACCCCAGGGTCTTCTTTAGTAAAAACGAACCCACATAGGCTTCTAAAAAGCTTCCTAATACCAAAAGGACAGCTAAGAAAAGCCATAGAAGCAAATATGATTTGCTTTGTCTTAGAATAGTTCCCATATAGTCTCTATTTTCATAATATATGGACCTAGTAAGGCTATATCCCTTATGAATACACAATATAATGATGGGAAGATAAATGATACCATGGGGAAATTTATAGGTAAGTATCAGTATAATACCTTTAAAACCATATTGTATTGCAATCGCAGATATAAAGAAACCAGTTGAAAAACCAAAGGTTATTATCTTAAGAATAATATAGGGAATCCCCAAAACTGTAACTGAAAGCAACCAGAACACAACATATTCTCTTAAATTATTACCTAATATATAAAAGAAAAGGCTTGAATAATCAATATCCTCTCTAACAATCTCAGCAAATATATTGTTATGATAGCTCATCATTCTATCATAATAGAATGACCTAAATATATTGGCCGAAAATACACCAAAAAATACTCCAATTATAATTAGGACAATTGAAATCTGTAAAATATTAAGTCGCTGCAGTTTAAATTTAATTTGTTTTATGACTCATCCCGCCTTATCAATTATTAGACAAACAATAAATTCTCTGTATAGATTTTATTGTTGTTGTCAATAGATAGATATGACAGAATTATCGAAAATAGAACAAGCTATTCCATCTTATGTTTATAAGCTAGCAGCCCTGCTATCGTCTTAGCATCTGTGATTGCTCCAGAATAAATCATCTTAATTAATTCATCTAGGGGATAGCTCTTTACATCCACATATTCATCCACATCAAGATTTTGACTTGATAGGGTCAGGTCCTTTGAATAGTATATCTTTATTAGCTCATTACTAAAGGCAACAGTCGTATGAACATCGATTAAATGCTTTACATTGCTTGGAATATATCCTGTCTCCTCCTTACATTCTCTAATTGCACATGTAAGGTTGTCTTCTCCAGGATTTAGTCCGCCGGCAGGAAGCTCAAGCGTATAGCTATCAATTGCATTTCTATACTGATGAACCATAAGGATTTTTCCGTCCTTAGCAACGGGTAGCATTGCTGATGCTCCCTTATGCTCAATAAAATCAAATACTACCTGTTTGGCGTTGTTTATTACTATAGTATCATTGTAAAAATCTATTATTCTGCCCTTAAAGGCCTGCTCTCTTTTAATTCTTTTGAACTGCTCCATTCTTGCCTCCGATTATTAGTTTTTAGATAGCTCCTCAGCCCTTTTATAACATGCATCGGTTGCTTTCATTATGGCATTTCTAAATCCGTTCTCTTCTAAGGCTTTTATACCGGCTATGGTCGTTCCGCCTGGTGAACATACCTGGTCCTTAAGTACCCCTGGGTGTTCTCCAGTCTCCATTACCATAGATGCAGCACCCATTACAGTCTGGGCTACAAGAGTATAGGCTTTATCACGTGGAATTCCTAGACTTACCACGCTATCAGCCAAAGCCTCAATAAAAGTATATACATATGCCGGTGAGCTTCCGCTTGCGCAGGTAATCGCATTCATCAAATTCTCATTAAATACATCATATTTTCCGAAGGATTGAAAGAATATATCTAGCTGAGATAACTCGGTTTTACTATAATTATCCGAAGAAAAACTTACACCGGTGGATCCTTTAAAAATAAGTGCGGGAGTATTAGGCATTGCCCTAACAACCCTTATCTCTGAACCTAAAGCAGACTTAATCGTCTCGATTTTTACGCCGGCTGCTATGGATACTACAATATGCTCCGGTGTAACTAAGTCTTTAATCTCTTCTAAAACCTCAGAAAAATACTGTGGCTTTATAGCAAGAACTAGATACTTACAATTATTAATTACCGCAGTATTATTAATCTCAGATGATATGTTAAATTGGTTAGATATTAATGCACATTTTTCCTTAGATGCATCATAGAATACAATTTCATCCTTTCCAAAGGTTTTACATGTAGCCTTCAGTATTGCAGAACCCATATTTCCTACGCCGATAAATCCAAATATTGCCATAGCCTACCTCTTTTTATTAATTTCTATTTTATCTTACTTAAGAAAATTGTAACATAAAAATAAAAAAATAGGTAGTATTTTATTAAACACTACCTACTTGTTGATAACAATTAGTTTATTGCAAGTCTTTTAGAAATGCTTCTATTCTATCTAATCCCTTTTTTATCTCTTCAAGTGATATGGCATAAGAAAGACGAATATGATCATTAAATCCAAAATCATCACAGGAAATAACAGCCACCTGATAATTCTCAATCAGTATTTTAGCCAGATTATCAACATTTTCTATCTTCTGCCCCTTATATGCCTTATCAAGAGTTTTACTTATATCCACAAATAGATAAAAAGCTCCTTGTGGCTTTACAACTGATATATATTCCATATCCTCTACACGCTTAACCATATAATTTAGTCTTGTTTCAAATTCATCCCTCATAGCATATACAAATTCCTGTGGTCCAACCAGTGCTTCATATGCTCCCTTTTG
>JAQVQL010000016.1 GCA_028701595.1 Herbinix sp. | reverse complement strand
CCCCCTGTCCTTTACAGTTGACCAATTAATCTTATATAAAATTCTACTGTCTTAACTAAAGTATCTATAGGAACTCGTTCATTATTGCCATGAATCATAGCCCGCTCTTCCTTTGACAACTTCATGGCTGAGAACTTATATATACGATCCGTAATCCTAGAAAAATGTCTAGAATCACTACATGCCATCATTAAGTAGGGCGAAACAATTGCCTCTGGCCAGGTAGTATGAACCACTTTCCTTAATAATTCCCATTCCTCACAATTAGTATCTGAATACCCTGACAGCTCCATAGCATTATATATATCTATCTTAATTTTATCATTAGCAATTACCTTTGATAAATGCTTTTTCACCGAATCGACTGTATCTGCTCCAAGCATCCTAATATTTATGCCTACAGTGGCCTTTGGTGGTAGTACGTTAAATGCCTTGCTTCCTTCCATCTTTGTTACGGCATTTGTAGTACGCATCATAGCATTTAGCTCGCCACCAGTTATTTTACAGTAGAGATTTAGCAGGGGCAAAAAGCACCATAGATTAGCAAATAGAATCTTATACATAAATGTAGAATATCTTCCCAATACGTTAATCATTTCCCTTACAGGCTTAACATATTGAGATGGAAAGGGTCTTTTTTCAATATTAACTACTGCTTGTGACAGCTGTCCAAGAATCGTGTGACTAGGAGGTGTTGAGGCATGACCGCCTTCACTTTCCATTGATAACTCAATATTTGCGGTACGCTTCTCACCCACACCTATCAGTGCACATGATTTATCTACACCAGGAAACACCTTTTCAACTACTGCGCCACCTTCATCTAATACAATTGCTGGCTTTACACCCTTTCTCTCTAGGAATTCAACCATCTCAGGGCAGCTCGGTCCTTCGATCTCTTCATCTCCAGAAAACGATATGTATAAATCATTTTTAGGAATAAAGCCTTCTTCTAATAATTGCTCTGTTGCAGCTAATATACCACATACTGTTCCCTTGGTATCTAGGGTTCCTCTTCCCCAGATATGGCCATCCTCAACCAAGCCTTCAAACGGTGGCTTATCCCATCCCTCTTCTTCTACAGGCACTACGTCATAGTGAGCCATACACACAGACGGCTTATCACTCGACACACCCTTAAGGTGATATAGCAAACCAGTTTTCCCTATTTTTTCAAATGTACATTTTTTATGTATCTGAGGATACCGTTCCTGTAATAGCTGCTGAAATTTCCAAAACTCATTCCAATCTATCTTCTCCGAGCTATAATAGGAAACAGTCTTACACCGAATCATTTCTACCATATCAGTTATTATCTTTTCTCTATCTACATTTATCTCATCCACAAATTTATCCGGTTCTTCAAAGGGCTTATACAGAACTGCCCTTACCAGGATAATTGCTATAAATGCAAGCAAAATACCAAGTATTACATAACCTATCATAATATCCTCCCTTCCTTGCCTATATAAACTCCTTCTTGTACATAATTCTTGCTGCACCAAGGGAAATCAAGGCTCCTACTGGTACCAATATACCAACTGAGCTTGCCAGAGATGGTACAAGTAAGAATAAGACTATCATAAATATCAAAGGAGCTAATGACAGCTTCCAATTCTTACTTATATACACAACTGCTAATCCTCCAAACAATGCCGGTAATATATTATCAAAAGCAGGCTTTAATGTTGGTGAATTTAATACCGGTGCCAGAAAAGATAGCAAGATGATACCCAGTGCGATAATAATGGTGGTAACTATTGAGCTTGTAGCAATCGCAATAGTTGATATTACCTCTCCTTCTTCTGTCCCAGGCTTAACATCTGCATTTTCCATAGCACTTAAGGCACTGGGTGCTTTTATGTTGGTTATATTTCCTGTGACAAAGGCCAGATATGAGCCTGCTGTTCCCAGCATAGGTCCATAGGTGAATACTTCTATTGTTCCGACAGTCCAAAAAATTGGTGCCACTCCTAACAGACCCTTTAATACCGCTGTTAAGGGAGGCCAGGCGTCATATTTCACACAAATGCTTACCGGTACCATAATAAGAACAACAAGTGCCGTTAAAATCCATATTCTCCCGTACAGATGAGTTCTGTCGTTGTAAGTTTTATTCATTATGAGTTCCTCCTTAACCGATAATAGGTGTGATAAAGGCAGCAAATACCATTGCCGCTATCATACTAATCGAAAGTGCATATGTCTCTAACCATTTCATCCTTTTCACCTTAATTAAAAATCCACATATGCCCATAACTAATGCAGAGAATAATAATACAAATATGGGAATCCAACCGGAAAGTCCACTTCTTAAATCAGCAAATACCATACCTAAAAATGCGGAAATCATACCTAAGAATAGTGAGGTCATGAAAATATCCCCCCATTTACTATCCTTTGTTTTAATCCTTAAAATCCCCTTTTGTATTTTTTTAAGAAATAATGGAATTAATATAAGTCCAGGAATAATTCCAAGAGTCATGACCCATGATATTGCTGAAAACACTTTAGGGTCTGTAATTGTTTCAGATAGTGAAATACCTAATGCAGTCGCCGTGGTAGTGGCGGCTGGCAGCTCATATGTAATAGCTCCGATTACACTAAGGCGAATCCAAGGAAGAGGAATTCCTAAAAACTTTGCTAAAGTTATCACCCCAAGTAATATTGATAGGGCTGGAGCAATTGTAAATACAGTGGTAGAAATAATTGTTTTTCTTAACTTAGCCTTTGTCATTCCAATGGCAACTCCACGGTTATAAGCTCTTATTAGAAAAAAGATCGATTGGGCTATAGCAAACAATATTACAATGATTGCTATTGTATACATAAATGCACTATTTGGATTAAAGTTCATTAAGCATCCTCCTTAATCTTAATATTATATATTTATCTACATTTTATCACAGTATTTTTCCTTATACTACTAAAAAAAAGACAAGAAGACTGTCTGCTGTCACGTTTTTCCTGAGAAAAACGTGGCAGCAGACAGTCCCCTTGTCTTTATGTATCCCTACACATAAATAATCGAAGTGTCTCCAAAGTTAATATTACCGTGTATTGTTACAACAGGAGCATCCGGATCTGAATTTATATTAATATTACGTGATATATCCATGTCTCCAAAGAATGCATGGGCTTCGTTTACGACATTCCATGTTCTTGGAACATATAAATCGACATCTCCAAATGACACATCTATATATATATCAGCCTTACCGGATGGTATCTTAGCATTATCAAAATACACCTTTACATCACCGAAGGAGCATTTAATATTTGCTCTGACAAAATCCTCTGTATTTACGTACTTTATGCATTCACCGAAGCTAGTGGAGCAGTTGACTTCATTACCATCCTGTTCATTAACTACGTTACTTCTGAAGCTATTCTTACCATTAATGTGAAAAACGAAAGACCCATATCTATTAAATATCATAGAAAGACCAAGACTTATTAAGAATGCAGTTAATAGTACAGGCCATGGAGTAAATTCCGTTATATCTAGCTCTTTATCAAAGGTGATCAATATGATTGCTAATGGAAATAAGATACCCCAAAAGTTAATGCTTCTAATGCTTACAATAATAATTCCGACCATAATGACTGTAAGCACAATTTCAAATATACTTAAACCGGTAAAAAATCCAAATTGATTCAAAATAATTAATACAGCTGTAGCTATCAGCAGTAGACCCCAAAATAAATTTCGTTTCTTCATATTCATATACATTTCCTCTTTTCTTCTAATCTTTGTTTTAATGATTTATAGTAGTGTCTCGATACAAATACCTGTTTATGAGTATTCCTAAGTTGGATAGCGCTTGAGGAGGTAAGATTACGAGATATGGAATATATATGATTTAGGTTTATAATAGTTGATTTTGAAACCCGCATATAATTCCCAGGTAACAATTCCTCCAGCTCATATAAACGATATGTAGTTTGATATACGCTGTCAGCTGTATGTGCACTGATACAGCTATCACAGGTTTCAAAAAAGAATATACTGTCCAGCGGTATATAAAAGTCTACATTATCCTTATACAGCATAAGATGCTTGGAGCCTTTAGAGATATCCGTTACAGTATCATAGACCTTTTGGACTATCTCATCTAATTTGCTACAGCGGATGACTACTTCATCTTCATCATTCATATTTTCGTTAATCTCAATTCTTACCTTCATACCCTCATCTCCATAATTCCATTATATTGAAAAATTAAATAATGTAAATAGGTGTCGAGTAAGTGGTTATCTTTTCAAAGTAAGAGGTAAATTATATATAACAAGAAGAAGAGTGACAAGGGGTGACAAGGGGACGGGGTTGGTGACACACCTTGATGTGTCACCAACCCCGTCCCCTTGTCACCCCTTGTCACGCCTTACTTACCTACATAATAGGTCTCAGTAGGCCCAAGATAGCTCTCGGCAGGCTTACTATCCTTGGGATATATTACCAGCTTTTCCAGCACAAAACCTGGGCTAACCGCATAGATTCGAAGAGTGTTTACACCTTCTTTACAATAGATTTTGCTACTATGCCTATGTATATTATCTAATACTCTCTTATCCCAGAGTTCATTACCTACGTAATATCCCTCAGGAATTATATTGACAATATCTATACTATCATCATTTACCTGGACTCCATAGCATAAGGTATTTTCTATGCTTACGGGATTTGAGGGCTGCAGATACAGCTCAACCTCATAATCTCCTTCTTTCTTAGTAGTAAAATTATATTCGACATAAGGAGCATCCTTACCAGGAGTAAAATATTCTGTAGTTGGAAATGCCTTAAGAGCAGACAATGTCTTTCCGTAACCATCAAGCACTTTGAATTCGTTAGTACCACCTGTCTCATTTATCATTTCCTTCATTAAGATATAATGCTCTGCTTCTATGGATATATATCCATTGGTATCAACAAATGTCATCTCGGGTAAGCCTGCTAATTCAAGTGATTCTACCGGCACTAGTATTGTACATGTACCACAGGGCATTTCTACAACTACGCTTCCCTCTGTCTCGCTACCCATAGCACTACGATCAATTTTAACTGTTATAATATCAGATACATTTTCAATACCGTCTAAGCATCCCTTCGTTTTAGAGCAGCTCAACCAATTATTATTACATGTAATCTCATATTCAGCCTTTTTATCACTTATGCTTGAAATAGTAAATGTCGCTTCTCTTACATCAGGTTGTAAGAAGCTATACATATATATTTTATTCTTATGCCATGCCGCACCTTCGGAGTTCTCCTCAGTTCCATCAATAGATACCAGAAGTCTCGGCTTGTTGGCAGGTAATACATGACACAATACAGGATTTTGGCATTCCTCCTCATTCCAATGCACAAAACCGATATGCTCTGATAGTCCTAATCCATACCATCTACCATCATCTATTGTATGATACTGTTCTACAAGCTCTCTATCTCTTTGTAAGCACTCGCTAATCCTATTTGATTGCTTATTGGCTACCATTTTGCCAAGGCTTGCATCATAATGATTCTTCCCTGCAAGCAAATGCATCATATGTAGATTAAGATTACCTACTGCAGGATAATATACCAATGCAAAATATAAAGGCAATTTGTCAGGTGATATTTGCTTATATAATTTTTCTGCTAAACCTAACAGATGTTCAATCTCCTTTAATGTGTTGTCTGTCTCCTTATAATTTACAGGATGGTAAACGTCGGGATTCATATGTTCAGGTCTACGCTTATTTGCCATCTTGGTATAACCCGTCAAGAGCTCACATAAGCTCTCCATTTGCTCTTCATCCATAATTCCTGAGAACTGAGTCTCTACCCACTGTTTTGTGTAAGCTTCAGTCTTATTTAATGCCCCAGTTCCCCATTTGTCAAAATCATAGGCTAAATCAAGAAAATATGACAGAGGAAATTCCTGAGTACTTATATCACCTACATTTACTATCCACAATTCTCTAACCCCAAAATCATAGGCCATAGTCATTTGTTCCCATATTTTTGGAAGGTAGGAGCTGTTAACCCATTCATAGGATATAGGGGCGCCATGGTAATCAAAATGATAATACATACCGTAACCACCTTTATGGTTACGCATTTCTTTGGTAGGTAATGTTCTAAGATTACCATGATTATCATCACAAAGCATAAGAACTACATCATCAAGCTCTTCACATCCCATCAAGCCTGGTGTATCCTTATTACCATAGAAGAAGGGCTCAACCTCCTTATATAAGGCTAACATTCTTGGGACTTCCTCTAGCTTTGGATTGACATATTCTTTTATAAGCTGGTTTTGGGTTATAAGTACATCACGAAGAAGATTTATATTATCAGCTAATGTGGCTTTTCTGCCCATAATTGCCGTATCAGCCTCTCCACGCATACCGACTGTAATAACATTTTCAAATTTACCGCTGCGCTTAAGACCATCCTCCCAGAACCGGGTGATTCCCTCTCTGTTTGATATGAAGTTCCAAGCATCGCCATAAATAGAACCTTTCCCACGAAGATGCTTATACTCCTCTCCGTTACGTAGACAGGGTTCGTGATGGGATGCTCCCATAACTACCCCGTATTCGTCTGCTAGCTCTGCATTTAAAAGCCCTGGACCGTCTTCGCTAAAGCGTGCCGACCACATGGCAGGCCACATATAGTTTCCCTTAAGCCTCAGTAAGAGTTCAAATACATGCTCATACATCTTTGCATTAAAGCCACCAAATCGCTCGGTCGTCCAATTACCGAAGGCAGGCCATTCATCATTGATAAAAAATCCTCTATAACGAACTGAAGGCTCCTTAGATATATATTTCATATCTTTTTCAAGTGTGAATGAGTCCATATGTTGAGGCTTAATGCCACACCAGTCCACTAGAGGAGAGACCTTTAGAAGTTCCGATAGATGAAAAAGTCCGTATATGGTGCCTCTCTTATCACTTCCTGCAATCACTAGGGCTGAATCTACACCCTCAAACGGATTACTTACTATCTGAAATAAATACACTTCTCTCTTTCCTTTTATCTCAGTCAAATTGATCAACTTTTTTTCATCAAGCTCGCGAAGTATCGGGCTGCGATCCACCGTTCCATAGATAACAGCATTTTTCCCTAGATATCTTCTCTTATTTGTTGCGTATGGAGCATATCCGAATACCATCTCTATATCATGCATAACCTTTCCGGCAATCTTATTTACTCCAGGGAAAGCTTCATCCTCATGGTAAAACACCCGTCCTTGCGTTGAAAAATACCCCCCTGATGGTTGTAGGCTTTTCAACATATCTTGATTTAGTACAAAACCCATGTTTACACCCTTTCTTCAGTATACAAGTTTATATTAATGCATTCCTAGTACTATCTATTACCCATATTTTATATAATACCATACTGAACTCAAGGATTCCATAATAAGTTATAAAAATTACTTTGCTTATTCGATATATTACATGTATAATAAAAGTAGTAATAATTACCTAGCTTTAATTAATATTAAGGATGCGAGAGATATGGATCAATTTTCAAAGTTATATCATAAATGGAGAAGAAAACTTAATAATGTAGCCTTAATAATTGCATTTTTTACATTACTTTTGGAATTAATCGTCTCTCACTTAATGTATAGGTTTCTGCCATGGATGATTAGCTCATCCTTACCCAGGTACATATTACTAAAAATTGTTCTGCCTTCTATTGGCTGTTTCTTACTCGTATTAATAGGCCGGTACATAATGAATAGTAATAGGCTCTCAGACACAGCTAAAAACTATTTTTCTATACTAACTATTACCAGTCAAATCTTTATTATTGCTTGTGTTCATAATGTCTTTATATTTACAAGTATTCTTTATATTATTCCGATTATTTTAACCGTAATCTATAGTAGGAAAATGATGACTAATTTAGTTACACTAGTCTCAATTATTTTTATGTTCATTAGCTCATTAGCTCCTTTTACCAACACATCTACAAAGGATACATTTTATACGCTTGAAGTATTTATAGGTCTATTATTAATCATCGGTTGTTCCCTTATAACAAATCTATTAACTGATATTGAAAAAGATAAGAATAACATAATAAAGGCAAGTACTTTTAAGCAGTTGCAATTAGAGGAGCTCATAAAGTGTGATCCCTTAACAGGACTATATAATATAGCCAGTTTTTATAACACACTTGATGCATCAATTAAGAATAAAGAAACAGTTTTATCTCTTGCAGTTATTGATATCGATAATTTCAAAGCCGTAAACGATGCATGGGGGCATGATAACGCTAATGACGTTCTAATATTTATCGCTGCTCAACTACAATATCATTGCAGTACACAGGGACATGTTTTTAGATACGGTGGAGAAGAATTCACCATTGTCTTCCCAAACACATCTTCTGCCAATGCAAAAATAATGATAGAGGCTGCTCAAAAAAATATCTATAACCATGATTTTGTTCATAATCCAAAACATAATATTACCTTTAGCTGTGGTATAGCTGAGTATCCATCCCCTGATTATAACGCACATGACTTTTTCCAATTGGCCGATAAAATAATGTATCAAGCCAAATTCTCAGGTAAAAATCAAGTTATTATTGGAACTCCCACAAGCTCATAAATACATATGATATTAATTAATACCGGATAGTTGCCGGTATTTTTTTTGAAGGTATTATTTAGTATATTACTAATTACTTAGTGATAAATATTTACTTTTATGTTAAAATATAGATATTAAAATGATTTAACTTTAAAGGAGATACTATTATGAATGATAATAAAGTATTGATAAGATTTAATGTAAATAGACAAACAAGTTCGTAGTAATAATTATCCTAGTTATTGCTACTCTTCTATCGGTTCAAGCTTTTGCATCTTCAGGTGTTTCATATGGTCTTAAGGTTATGTTTTCTACATACTCAACGGCAATAATCGGAGCTATAGCTACATTTCTTAATAGTAAATCCGATAAATTTGATAATATATCCCCTATAGTTACAACCATTTCCATAGTAGTGGCTGCCGGTTATGTAGGCTACTTGCAGCAGGGATCGAATACGGTAACAATTTTTCTAGTATATATGGGTACTGTAGCTATGATAGCTATGCATTCTAAGGTAAAGCTACTTATAATTCATAGCTTTTTATTAAATGTATCACTAGTTATATTCTATCTTGCGAATCCTTTAGGTGTTATGGGACCCGGTTATTCGTTTTCTGGCTTTATCAGAACATTGCTTACCTTTGATTTCATAATAATAATCTTCTTTTTTCTGACAAAATGGGGCAACGAATATATTATGTCCGCTGTAGCTAAAGAGAAAAATTCTAAGGATTTATTGGTCCATTTAGAAGAAACCATGAATGAAATTGATAGTGATACAGCTAAGTTAAATTCAGGCATAGAGGAATCCTTTATATTCATAAAAAATATTGAGCAAATGAGTGACCAGACCAAAGATACCATTGAGGAAATGGCTAAGGGTGTCAGTGAAAGTGCTGCAAGCACTGAAAGAATTGTCAGTAATGCTAACGATGCAACTAAAATAATTGAGGATACAAAATTATTATCCCACGATACCAGATCTCATTCTAATAATATGAAGAATGTTATAGCTGAAAATTCCAAAGGAATAGATCAAATGGTTCAACAAATGGACACTATAGATAAGGCTGTAGGAATTTCCTTAACTAACATATACGAACTAAAGATTAGTATGGATAAGATAAATAATTCTCTTTCCGATATAACCACTATTGCAAACCAAACTAATTTATTGGCACTTAATGCTTCCATAGAGGCAGCAAGAGCAGGTGAACAGGGCAAAGGATTTACTGTTGTAGCGTCAGAAATAGGTAAATTGGCTGAAATAAGCAACAGGACTGTAAAAGAAATTGTTGAAATTATTGAGGAAATCAGTTCCACAACAAGTAAAACACTTGAGAAGGTTTCAGGGGGAAAGGAAGCCGTTAACATAGGAAATGAGTTTATAAGTAATGTTAAAAATGGCTTTATTAATCTGGAGGATTCTCTTGAAGCTATTGCAGAGGGAGTTGAGTAGGAAAATGGAATGATTATAGATATCTCATCCTCATTCGATGCTATTATGGGGCAGCTAGAAAATATATCTGCAGTTTCCGAAGAGCATGCCGCTTCCACAGAGGAGGTATTGGCTACCATTGAGACTCAATATGATCTTATCAGTAAGGTTACTGATGAAATGTCCTTAATAAATGATCAAAGTAATAATCTTAGAAAGGTACTTAATAAATCTTATGCGAAGAGTAAATAAATACGAATCTTTATACCGGAAAAATCCCGATTCAGGACGAGTTATTATAGATGTTGCTCTTGAAGATTATCTTGATTTCTTTCATGTGTGGGATAATTCTGCATTAAGAAAGCGTGATATACATTCTGAGCTAGTACAATTTCTAGACCTGTGTTCAGAAGATATACCTTTACGAAAGAAATTGGAAATAGTCTTTTCCTTGGATATAGATAAAATCAGCATGGATAAAGAAGATCAAATTCGATTAAGCTATAAAAACTACTATGCCTCAATAAAGCGGTTAGAGCATAGGAAGACAAAAAGATTTGTTAGATATTCGATAATCCTACTACTTATAGCACTCATATTATTGACTCTATACGGCTTGTTGAATGATATAAGTCAAAGCACTCTTCTCTCAAGGGTCTTTCTAGAGAGCTTATTAATTGGTGGTTGGGTCTTTACCTGGGAGGCTGTTCACCTTCTGTTTATTGATATTATTGAGCCATTTCGCAGACGTAGAGAAATTGACCGCCTTCTTGAGGCAGACCTTAATTTTAGATACAAATAGCAATACAACCTTCAATATGAAATCAAAAAATGAACCCCTTATAAAAAGGAGAATACTTATATATGAATCTTTTTACAATAGGGACAAATTATTATATAGGCTCAATGGTTCCTGTAGTGTTAAGAGCAGGAAATAATTGTGAAAGTAATATCGATGATAGGTATCGTTTTATTTTTATATCTAAAGGTGTGGGTATGATTGAAACCGAATCAGGCTTTTCGCCATTTATTGCACCTACTCTGTGTTGCATAAATGAGAAAGAGTCTATAAGGATTCAATCAACTCAGGAATACAACCTTATAGAATTAGTTTATCACCCTGAATTCTTAAATCCATTCTTCGATTATAAATCAATGAAAACCACACCACAGGCATATATAGAGGATTATCCACATGAAGCAGCTTGGCTTAATGCATTTTCTAAGCGTTCATCCAACTATAAAGGAGTAATTAATATAAATTCTGGAATTTCTTTACGTATTGAAAACTTACTTATCCAGATAGATAATGAATTGACAGTTCAAAGAGATTGGTATTGGCCCTGTCGAACAAGATCCTTATTACTGGAGCTTTTATTAGTGATTGACCGTATATTTGTGGAACCCTCAGCCAATGATTCGATAATACTGAGTGATAATTACAAAATCATCAATGACATCATAATGTATTTATTAAACCATTACCATGAGAAAATCCAACTCACACAGCTAACAGAAGAATTCAATATTAACAGAACATCTCTAAATGAATATTTCAAAAAAGTAACTGGCCACACCGTTATGAGTTATCTCATGAATCTTAGAATTCATTTGGCCATGGCTATGCTAAGGGATACCGCTCTACAGGTTTCAGAAATCATGTATCGTGTGGGATTTATCAATACATCTCATTTTGTCCGTTCTTTTAAAAAGATATCCGGGACCTCTCCTTTGGAATATCGTAAGATACATACCTGGCTCTATAAGTAAATATATCATCATGAAAAAAACAAGGGGCTTTTTGCAAAAGCTCCTTGTTTTTTTCAAACTATCCTTCTTTATCTAATTTGTATAAACATATCTTTTTTATAGATGAAGAAAGAGATAAATACTGACCGTCCCTAGATATATAAGGAGCTAAATAGTGTACCTCCGGCATATCTATAGTCTCCCATGTACTACCACCATCTTCTGTTTTTATACCGAATACTTTATATGACATAGTTGAGTACACAATTATTCCATTATTCTCATCCTGGAAATTAATCGCTGCCGATGGCATCTTAGATATCGCGATTTTCTCTCCCTGTAAATCAATTACTTGTGTCGTCCAAGATTCACAGGCATCATTTGTTATATAAAGTGTACCATCCGAGCTCATTAGATAACCAATTTCAGTTGTCATAAAAAACATACCGACTATATTCTTACATCCATCGGGTACCTTAAGTTCCTTCCATGTTATTCCTCCATCATTAGATACTCCTAGTGATATCTTTGACCCTATATATATATTATCAGTGTCAATTACAGACAGGAATTTATTGTATTCACCGTTTCGCTTTAGAGGAAAATCAGTCAGATTAGTCCATGTTTTACCTTTGTCAATAGAAACTAAATTAACGCCACTATTTCCACTAGTAACAATAAAGGATTCATCATAATAATCCAGACCATAGCGGCAGGCTGAGACATTGTCACTTTCTGCCCAAGTAACTCCTCCGTCCTCTGTGTAACTGGTTGCTCCTGCATATCCAACAGTTATGCCAATTGATTCGTTTAAAAAACCACCATATTCAACTTTCGTTTCTACACTTGATTCAGATAATAATTTCCATGGTGAAGTGTCATTATCCTCTATTTTTTCAGGTGAATCCTCAGTTTTAGAATCCTCTGAATCTTTTGCCTTAATGTCATAATCAACTTTCTCGTTATCATCCTCTTCTTTATCATCCCCAATCATAGATTTGGAATTATCCTGTAATGACATATCATCAGAAACCTCTTTACTATTATCAACTGGTTCTTCATCATTTTTAGAACAGCTACTACAGATTATACTAATAAACAAGATTATTAGTATAAAGAAAATTACTCTATACTTTAGCTTCATAATTAATTCCTCCTTCTTTATACTAATGAGTTTATCATTATATTGTAATATATTGGTTGCTGAAATACAGTAAATTATATACTATTTACAGAATTTAAAATATATACATTGACAGGCGAGGTATATGCTGTTATTATAGTATATACAATAGCAGTGTATACAAAGGAGGTGAAGGAGTGTCCATTACATCTGACCTAATTCGTGGTCATACCGAAACAATAATTATGGCAAACCTTTACAACAGGGATAGCTATGGCTACGAAATTAATAAAGCTATACAAGAAGCCAGTGAAGGACAATACGAGCTAAAGGAAGCCACCCTATATGGAGCTTTTCGAAGGCTTGAAGGAAATGGCTACATTATTTCCTACTGGGGAAATGAAACAACTGGAGCAAGACGACGATATTATCACATAACAGACGAGGGGAAAATTTTCTTTGAATCAAGCTGCAAAGAATGGGAAAAAGCCAAAAATTTAATTGATACATTAATTAAAACCGGAGGTAAGGGGAATGAATAAGAGAATTGAAACACATGTTAATGATTTATTTGCAAATACATCAAGCGATATTCATATCTTGGATATCAAAGAGGAATTATTAGCAAATCTGAATGAGAAATATGACGATTTAATGATATCTGGTAAAAATGAAACAGAAGCTTATGCTCTTGTAATTTCAAGTATAGGTGATATTGACAGCTTAATAAAAGACATTGGGCAATCACCTAAATATCTGCCACTTGAGATCGAAAAGAACACAGTAAAAAGAAGTGTTTTTATTTCGATCGGTGTAGCACTTTATATATTAAGCATAATACCAATCATATGGTTTAGTAAAACCAATATGCCCGAATTAGGATTAGTGATTTTGATATTAATATGTGCAATCGCTTCAGGGTTTGTAGCATTTGGTAATAGCATAAGTAAAAGTAAATATACCAGAGCAAATAATACTTTTGTTGAGGAATTCAAAGAAATGGTAACTATTAATAACGAACGGAGTAAACTAAAGGGTGCTCTCTCATCTTCTTTGTGGTCACTTGTCGTTGTGCTTTATTTTCTTCTTAGCTTCTTTACGCAATGGTGGTACATTACTTGGATTATTTTCCTCGTGGGTGCATGCGCTCAGCTATTGATATTGTATGTATTTTCAGATAACTTAAGGAGAAAACGCCTCTGGCACGGAATTTTGTGGGTCGCAACAGTTATACTGTATTTTATTATCAGCTTTAGCTTTAACGCATGGGTTTGCTCCTGGACATTGTTTTTAATGGCCGTTGCTGTAGAACAGATTATTCGCTTATTCATAATATGGAAAAGTGCAGAATAATATACTCGTCATGAAAGGAAGTGTTGTTATGAAAAAAGGCTTTATAATATCCGCAATTGGCCTATGGACGGTTGTTGTTATAGCAATTATATTATTTGCAATAAATATATCACAAGGGAGGGTTAGCCAGATGACAATATCATCAGAATCTCTACTTAAAAATGAAGAAGTATCACTTGGTAATACCGAAAATATTACAATAGAAACCACAAGACAAAGTATTCATATACTTAAAACAGATGGTGATAAGATTAAGGTCAGCCAGTATGGTAGCTTGGATATAAATGACGAAGAATTGTTTCAGGTCTCAACCTCAAGTGATGGTATTCATATTTATATAAAAAAAGATATTCAATTAAGAGTATTCAATTTCTTTGGAGTATATGATGAAAGGCTGGTAGTAGAAATACCCGAATACTTCATTGGTAATCTAGATGTAGCTGCATCATCAGGTAGTATAAAGGTTTTGGATGAATTTACATTAAAAGATGCTAGTTTTCTTACAACATCAGGTAGCACACGTATTCCAAACAATATAACTGCTGACAATCTTAGCATCAGCTCCTCGTCAGGATCAATAAAACTCGGTGGCTATGTAACTGCAAATGATCTATCTGCTAAGGCAACATCAGGAAGTATTCGGTCTAGTATGGATATAAAGGTAGATGGTAACATTAATCTTAATACTAGCTCAGGATCTATCCATGTAGATAAAGACATTACTGCTAAGGAGATATATGTAGGCACTAGTTCCGGTGGAATACGTTTAGAAAATGTAAATGTTGAAGAATATGATTTAGAAAGTTCGTCGGGTTCAATTAAGGTTAATAGCATTTCAGGAGGAGGCAGTGCAAAGGCATCATCAGGTGGCATTCATCTTGCACTCGCAAATCCTAATGGTGATATATACATCAATACAACCTCAGGCTCAATAAAGGTAGCACTAGAATCATCATTGCAATTCAACTTAACCGCTCAGACTGCTTCAGGAGGGATTAGGACGAATTTTGCTACCCAAAAGAACGAAAGAGGCAACCAGGCAATTGCAAATATAGGTGATAACCCTACGGTAAGTATTACTGCCAAGGCAAGCTCTGGAGGAATTAGAATAGAAAATTAAGAATTAATATAAGACAATAGTCTTTCTATATCACTTGCTGCCATAGGCTTATAAAAATAGTAGCCCTGTATAATACCACACCCATTATCCTTGAGATATTCATACTGTTCTTCTGTTTCAACTCCTTCAGCAAGTACATCAATTTTTAGATTTTCAGAAATCTGAATTATACTCTTAATTATAGCCATATCCTTTTCTGAGCCAGAGGATATTCCACTAACAAAGTCAATATCAATTTTTAACAAGTCAATAGGGAAGGTCTTGAGCCGAGACAAGGATGAAAACCCTGTACCAAAGTCATCAATCGATACTGAAATACCAAGTTCCTTAAGTTCCTTAACCCGTTCTAGTACATGAGTATCCTCATTAAATGCTATGCTTTCAGTAATCTCAACCTGTATGTTATTAATATTAACACCAGTATCCTTAATTATTTTACTGAATTTATCAACAATATCATTATCTCTCAATTGCTCCAGCGATAAATTCACTGACATTGTAAGGTTTTTATTATAGAGTCTCTGAAAGCTTTGAAGCTGTTCACATGCAGTTTGCAAAACCCATAAACCAATAGGCATAATCATACCTGTCTGTTCGGCCATCGGAATAAATACATTTGGTGTAACAATCCCATATTCATCATTATTCCATCTTAGAAGTGCCTCAAATCCGGTGATTTCCTTTGTGTCTGCTTTTACCTGCGGTTGAAAATATAGAAATAATTCATTTTTTTCAAGTGCCCTATATAAATTATTAGTTAATTTCATTTTCATAATAGTATCATTCTTTATATCAGTTGAACAATAAATACACTTATTCTTTCCCTGATTCTTTGCCAGATACATAGCAATATCCGCATTCTTAATTAAGGTCTCACTATCTAAACCATCAGTTGGATAGACAGATACGCCAAGACTGGTGGTTACAAAATGTTCTTTTTCTTGAACTAAAACAGGATTTTTGAATTTATTCATTATTTTGTCGGTTATTTCATATAGCTCCTCAATACTATTTAGATTTGATATCATAATCAAAAACTCATCTCCACCAAATCTTGCAATAGCATCCCCTGGCCTTATACATGAAGACAGCCTACTAGAAATTTGTTGCAATACTATATCCCCAGCCGAGTGTCCCATTGTATCATTTACCGCCTTAAATGAATCCATATCAGCAAATATAATACCTAACATTTTATTATTATTTGCAATTTCTATTGTTCTCTTCAGGTTATCTATAAACCAATCTTTATTATGAATGCCAGTAAGCGAATCATAATAAGCCATATAATATAATTTCTTCTCTGATTCCTCTAGATTTAATCTTTGATTATCAATCTTTAGAATATTAGCGGCTGTTTTCTTTTTATAGTCATTAATAAGAATAACAATCAAAACCGCGGCTATATAAGATATTGTTCCCGGTAATGGTGATGTTGTTCCAGTTCTAATAATAAAGCTTATCGAACTAATTATACTCACAATATTAAGTAGTATAGCTGCAATATATCCCAGAATGTTCTCTTTTAATACCAGATATATGACAATGATCATTTGAAGCTGTGTAATTATCCCCAAAGCTGTTGGCTGCTGTATTACCTGTGAGCTTGCTGTAATTCTCCCAGTTGAAAAAACAATCTGAGAAAACATAAGAAGCACATATATAATTACACATAAAAATATACGAATATAGCTGCCCATTTTGCCGATAGATTCAGATATGATAAAGTTATAGTTTTTTATGGTCCGATAAATTGTAACTATCGGAATAATTAATATGATTGGTGCAATTTGAGGAAGCCTTGCAAATATGTTTCCTAATAGCATATCTGTCAATGATGCGATAACTAATGCGGCTGTAAAAGATAAAAATAGTGACCTTGACTGTTTTTTGATATTTCTGTCAGATGACTTTATACCCCATATCAGGATAAGCACTAAGCCAATAACCGTATACCCGACATAGTAAAGTAAAAATATCCAATCCCATATATTATAATCAGCAATACCGGCCACATTAACCCAGCCGAAATCAGTCTGAATCAACTGATAAGTGTTTGGGTTAAGGCCATTGGGAATAGCGAAAGCCAGCACTGATATAACCGCAGGAAGATATAGAATTATGTATAGCCATCTCTTTTTCAACAGAGTTATGTAGCCTGTAAATATTAATATGAAATGTAGAATAATGGCATATGCTGTTCCCCATCCCACTGCAGAAACACGTCTCCATAATTCGCATGTCTCTACATCCGGTGCAATATTGGCAATGCCTAGTCCAGCCGACCAAAAATTTACAGATATAATCAAAGCTAAGAAGCATCGGCTAACCGATGCTTTAAAATTGCTTTTTATTACTAATATCGCTATAATCAACGATATTATACATACAGAAATGAATAATATAGAAAGAAATGCTGAATACGTCATTTTTATATGCTCCTTTGCCATAATAATAACACTTTTACTATAAAAAGCAAACACAAAATAGTACCTTATAACTACAATATAAAAACATGTTTATAGCTATATGTATGTGATAAGGTTACAGATGATCTGATATATTTCTTCTATTATTAATACAATACAAAATCTGAAGGGAGGCCATATCTCCGGAGCTATTCTTATTCCCCATAATGAAATCGGTGAAACCGTTGAGGATATAATACCTGACCACTCTTCTACAATCTTGTTATATTGTAGAAGCGGTAGAAGAAGCTCAATAGCAGCCGATGACCTAGTAAATCTCGGTTACTCAAATGTATATGATTTCGGCGGTATTAATGATTGGGAATATGAAACATCAGTTCCTTAAGGCATCATCATTAAGTCTATAAATCAACTGGTAGTCTTCCACTTTATTTACCATTCCTGCCTTGACAGGATTTTGATGTATATATCTGGATACTGAAATTAAATAGCCTTCGGTTTCAACAGCTTCGCTCCTAAATCTATTTTGAAATAGATGACCTGTTCTTTCATCTTTTTCATTATACCAATGAACATATCTAACTGTAATACGCTTAATACTTTCTCCTATCTCTTCTCCTTCCTTTATCAGTAAATGCACATGATTATCCATAAGACAATACGAGAAATGTCCCCCTGTCTTGCCCCTGTTTGCTCTTGACAAATACATATACTGGAACTATACTATTTATACTAATTAATTTATTTAGTATATATAAGAAAATGTTGGGAGAAATGTTATGCAAACAAATAACAAACAAGATATTTTACCAATTTCAGAAACTTTATTTATTCCTTTAGCTGCAAGGGCTTCAGAAATTAAAAGGGACAACCCTATCATTATCGATGATAAGTCCGTGGAAATAATAAGTTCGATAGATACCTCCAATATGGTCATAGATGGGGGTGAAATATCAACGCTGGGTATACTTTCACGCACAAAGGTTATTGATGAGGAAGTTAATTGTATTCTTGAAAAGTTTCCGGAGTCTATAATTATTAATCTTGGAGCAGGACTTGATACACGTATATGCAGATTAGATAATGGTATTTTAAATTGGTATGACTTGGATTTACCAGAGGTTATTTCTATTCGAAGACGGTTTTTTACTGAAAATGATCGTATACATTTCATTTCAAAATCCGTCCTGGATAAGTCATGGGTTAATGAAATAGATATAAAAGAAAGCTCAAACATAATAATTATTGCTGAGGGTTTACTCATGTACTTTACAGAAAAGGAAGTTACGCTGATACTTGATATCTTATCAAATCGATTTCCAGAGGCACATATGTTTTTTGATGTGCTACATAGCTTTTTCATAAACAAAAAGATTTCTAGCACCTTTTTATGGGGAATTGATCATGCAATAGACATAGAAAAACTGAATGATAAAGCAAAACTCATTCAATCTTGGAGTACAGGAAACCTATTAAAAGAACGCCAATCCTTGTTTTTTAGATTATTCAATTTCTTATCTTTCACAAGAAACAGAAGCCAGATTCTACATTTGAAGTTTGAAAAGAATGACGCATAATATAGGAGGTACAACATGCCACGTTTTAGCGAAAATGAAAGGAAACTTATTCACGATAAACTCCTTGTAGAAGGAGAACGTCTATTTACAGCACATGGAATAAAAAAAGTAACCATAGATGAATTGGTTGATGTAGTCGGTATCGCTAAGGCTACCTTTTACACCTTTTTTGAGAGCAAGGAGTATTTATATTTAGATATTGTACAGAGTATTCAAAAAAAAGTCTTTGACGAGCTAAGTGCTGTCTTGGACTCTAATGTCTATCTACCTGCCAAAAAGCGGGTCAGACAAGTGTTTGATGTTATGCTTGAAATGCTGTTCAAATATCCGATTCTATCTCAAATAGATACTGCAACCACGAAATTGATTTATCGTAAGGTTACAAAAAAGCGGCTTATGGCCTTCGATACACAGAATATTGATGCCGTTCATGCCATGCATACTCATGGGATTAATTTTTCATGTAATATAGAAGTTGCCTCATATGCCTTTCAATCCATTTATCAGAGTTGGATGTATATGCAGGATAAAGACGAGATGATTCAAACATCTGTTACAGATATTCTACTAAATGGCGTTATAGATCAGATTATTTCAGATTAGTACAAGACAAGTGCAAGACAGGGGGACGTTTCCCCTGTCTTGCACTTGTCTTGTATTTATACAACATAATCTACTAAGTATTTACTACGATTAGGAAGTCTAAGTTTCTTTAAAGCTTTTGCTTCAATCTGGCGAATTCGTTCTCGAGTTAGACCATAATAGTTACCAACCTGCTCTAGTGTATGCTGTTCGCGATTATTAAGGCCGAAACGCATCTCCAGGATTTTTTGTTCACGTTCATTTAAGGTCTGCAATTGCTTATTAATTTCCATCTGTAAAGAATTCTCCTCTGCGCTATCCTCAGGAGAAACCGTGTTGGTAGCTTCAATAAAATCTCCTAAGTAAGAATTTCCATCATCTCCAATAGGTGTTTCCAGAGAAATTGGGTGGGATGCAATTTGAAATGCACGCGTGGCATTATCTTCCGATATTCCAAGCTCTTCTGC
>JAQVQL010000178.1 GCA_028701595.1 Herbinix sp. | reverse complement strand
GCCACTGAGGATAAACGTGACAAGACAGTATTAGACCTAATAGAGACAGCCGGTCGAAAGGATTTATTCCCTGTTGGAAGGCTTGATAAGGATACAGAGGGGCTTCTTCTGCTTACAAATGACGGTGACTTGGCTCACAGGCTTTTATCCCCCAAAAAAGAGGTGGATAAGGTTTACTATGCTAGGATTAATGGAAGAGTGACCGATGAGGATGTAGCAACCTTCTTATCAGGAATATCCATTGGAGAAGATAAGCCTTGTCTGCCAGCAAGACTTGAAATCATAAAATCAGGAGAAGTTTCAGAAATAAATCTTACAATATATGAAGGTAAATACCATCAGGTAAAACGAATGTTTGAAGCCGTAGGTAAGGAGGTTATCTATCTTAAGAGGATGTCCATGGGAGGACTATTCCTTGATTCCTTACTTAAGCCTGGTGAATACCGTAGATTATCTATAGATGAGGTGAATCATCTTAACAACATAACATTACGAAAAAAGGAGTAGCTTATGGACATATTAAAGGATATTGATGCAGTGATTTTTGACTTGGACGGTACTCTAGTAGATTCCATGTGGATGTGGGAATCTATAGATATAGAATACCTCGCCAGATTTAATATAGATTTTCCTTCTGATTTACAAGAAAGCATCGAGGGGATGAGCTTTTCTGAGACAGCTTTATATTTTAAGGAGAGATTTAATCTTCCTGATAGTCTCGATCAGATAAAGAGTGATTGGAATAAGATGGCATGGGATAAGTATCTTCATGAGGTGCCTTTAAAGGAAGGCGTAAGAGAGTTTTTGGATTGCTTGAAATCGAAGAACATACCTGCCGGAATAGCCACAAGTAATTCAAGAGAGCTGGTGGAGCTCGTAACTGATAAGCATAATATAAGCGATTATTTCTTATCCATCAGAACCTCATGTGAGGTGGAGAAGGGTAAGCCATCCCCAGATATATATCTTTTAGTTGCCAAGGATTTAATGATAGAGCCAAAGAGATGTCTTGTGTTTGAAGATGTAATTCAAGGTGCCATGGCAGGAAGGAATGCCGGTATGAAGGTTTGCGGCGTATATGATAAGTTTTCCGAGGATAAGAAGGAGCAAATAATCAGGCTGACGAATTATTATGTTCGTTCAATGAAGGAGCTTTTACTATAGTAGATTAAATCGAGTGGGTGGAATATGAAGCAGATATTAGTTAATGACAACCAGGCTGGGCAAAGGCTTGATAAACTTTTGCTTAAAATACTTAATAAAGCCCCTAAAAGCTTTATTTATAAGATGCTGCGCAAAAAGAACATAGTTCTAAATGACAAGAAAGCAGAGGGCTCTGAGATAGTACAATCAAGTGATGAGATAAAGTTGTATTTATCTGATGAAACCATTGATAAATTCTCTTTATGGACTGATTCGACTATTTCCAGGTATGACCTTGATATTATCTATGAGGATAAAAACATCTTAATAATTAATAAACCCGCTGGAGTACTTTCCCAGAGGGCTACTATAAAAGACTTTTCTATGGTTGAGAATGTAATTTCATATATGCTAGCCACTAAGCAAATTTCAAATGAAGAGCTTCAAAGCTTTAAGCCTAGTATATGTAACCGTCTTGATAGAAACACAAGCGGTCTTATAATTGCAGGTAAAACTCTTATTGGATTACAGGAAATGGCAAGGTTAATAAGAGAAAGAAAGCTTGATAAATACTATCTATGCCTTGTAAGAGGTAAGGTGTCAGAAGTCAAAGAAATTACTGGATATCTAAAAAAGGATAATAAAAGCAATAAGGTCACCATATCCCCCAAACAGACTGAAAATTCTGATTATATTGTTACGCAGTATAAGCCTTTGGAATATACCGATGAATATACATTACTACAGGTAAAGTTAATCACAGGCAAGTCTCATCAGATTCGAGCTCATCTTGCCAGCATAGGACATCCTATACTTGGTGATTCTAAATATGGAGATAAAGGAATTAATAGTTATTTTGAAAAGAAATATGGGCTCAAATCTCAGCTTTTACATTCTTACAGATATGTATTTCCACAGCTGTTAGGTCCTTTAAGTTATTTATCCGACAAGGAATTTAAAGCACCAGTGCCTGAGATGTTTACTAACATAAAGATAAGCTTATTCTGAAAGAAGATAGGGAGGAAAAACAATGGCATCATGGAAATCCAGGGGACTTCGCGGTTCAATGCTGGAGGAGATGATTAATATTACCAATAGCAAATACAGAGAAAAGCAGTTGGCCCTAATTCAGAAGGTCCCTACCCCAATTACTCCAATAAATATTGATAAAGAAAGCAAGCAAATAAGTCTTGCTTATTTTGAACAGAAAAGCACGGTGGATTATATTGGTGTTGTTCAAGGCATACCTATCTGCTTTGATGCAAAGGAATGTGCAGGGGATTCATTCAGCCTTAATAATGTCCATGAGCATCAGATTCAGTTTATGAAAGAATTTGAAGAACAGGAGGGTATAGCCTTCTTACTGATTTATTTTAAGAAGCATGACCTCTACTATTATCTTACCTATGACACACTAGCAGGTTTTTGGAAAAGAGCATTGGAGGGTGGAAGAAAGAGCTTTCGTTTTGAGGAGCTAGATTTATCATACCAGATACAGATTCAGAACGGACTATGTATTCATTATCTGGAGCAGCTTCAAAGAGATCTGACAGACAGGTAAGAATACATAAATAAAACTTCTTATTGACATAATTTAGCTTATAAACTATAATGTGTAGAAAGTTAGTATGGTAGCGAATTATCACGTTACCACAATAAAGCGATATATTTATAGCTCTAAGGTCAATTACTGATACTAAAGAGTATAATATAGCAATTGAATGGAGGAAAGAAATGAAGGATAAGCTGCTCCATACCCCAGAAGGAGTAAGAGATATATATAATACAGAATGTGCAGTAAAGCTTTTGTTGCAGCAAAATTTGCATCAGGTACTTGAACTCTATGGATTTAGAGATATTCAGACACCAAGCTTTGAATTCTTTGATATATTCAATCAAGAACGGGGAACGGTTGCTTCTAAGGATATGTATAAGCTATTCGATAAGGAAGGTAATACGATGGTACTTCGTCCAGATATTACACCTTCCATAGCAAGATGTGTTGCAAAGTATTACAAGGATGAAAAGCTTCCTATTCGTCTATGTTATATTGGGAATACATATATCAATAGTACAGCCTATCAGGGGAAATTAAAGGAAGTAACTCAGCTTGGAGCTGAGCTTGTCAATGATGACAGCATCGATGCCGATGCAGAGATGCTTGCTATAACTATAGAGTGTCTCCTGAAGTCAGGTCTAAAGGAATTTCAATTAGAGCTTGGGAATGCTGATTTTTTAAAGGCTCTTATTAAAGAAGCGGGTTTCGAAGACGAGGAGGATATTATTAAGCTAGGCGATCTTATTGAGAATAAGAACATGTTCGGCATGGAAGAGATAATAATGAATAAGAACATGTCTAAAGAGCTTGAGGAAATGTTCTTAATGTTACCGGAACTATTCGGATCCTTAGAGATACTGGAATATGCAAAAAGCATTATTAGTAACCCCCGTGCCATTAAGGCTATTAATAGGCTTGAGAAGCTATATGAGATTATGTCAGAATACGGTTTTGAAAAATATATATCCTTTGATCTTGGAATGTTAAGTAAATACAATTATTATACAGGTATAATATTTAAGGCCTATACCTATAAGACAGGGGAAGCGATTGTGACAGGTGGCCGCTATGACAACCTGGTTAACCAATTTGGTAAGGATTGTCCCGCCATCGGTCTGGCTATAGTGATTGATAATCTTTTGTTGGCATTATCAAGACAAAAACTTTTACCCACAATCGATTCATCCGATACACTGATAATATATACAGCTAATTATAGAAAAGCTGCAATAGATTTGGCAGGATATTTCCGAAAGGAAGGTAACAATGTGGTTCTACAGCTGTCGAAAGAAGGGTATAGCATAGAAGACTACAAAGTTTATCTTAAGAATATGAACATCGGTGGCTTACTATATATTGATAACGACAAGGATATTATCCTAATTGATGCAGATAGCGGTCATAAACAGACAGTCAATATAAATGAAATAACCAATAAAATATGAAAGGAAGAATATCATGAGATATATTACAATCGCATTGGCAAAGGGAAGATTAGCAATTAAAACCCTAGAACTCTTAGAGCAAGTGGGTATAGCATGCGAAGAAATAAAGGATAAATCCTCAAGAAAGCTTATATTTGTCAATGAAGAGCTTAAACTAAAATTCTTCCTTGCTAAGGCTAATGATGTGCCTACATATGTGGAATATGGGGCAGCCGATATAGGAGTTGTTGGTAAAGATACCCTGCTCGAGGAAGGTAGAAAGATGTATGAGGTTCTGGATCTTGGATTTGGAAGATGTCGAATGTGCGTTGCCGGTCCTGCGAAAGCCCATGGGCTTCTTAACCATGGTGAGCTTATCCGTGTAGCTACCAAATATCCCAATATCGCTAAGGACTATTTTTATAATAAAAAACATCAGACAGTGGAAATCATTAAGCTAAATGGTTCCATAGAGCTTGCCCCAATTGTAGGATTGTCTGAGGTTATAGTAGATATAGTAGAGACTGGTTCAACGCTTAAAGAGAACGGATTGGTTATCCTAGAAGAGATTTGTGATCTTTCGGCAAGGATGGTAGTAAACGAGGTAAGCATGAAGATGGAGCATGAGCGAATTTCTAAGATTATTAAGGATTTAAAAGAATATCTATCAATTAGTCTTGTATAAAAGGGTAAATCGGAGGAAAGAAGCATGAAAATTATTAAATTAAATGAATCATCAAAGAAGAATATACTGAATGATTTATTAAAAAGAAGTCCCACTCAATATGAAGCATATGTTGATACCGTAGCCGAGATAATTAATGATGTAAGAATTAATGGTGATAATGCCTTAAAATTATTTACCAAGAGATTTGACCATGCAGATATTGATGAGAATAATATTAGGGTTACAGAGGAGGAGATAGAAAGAGCCTATCAGGAAGTAGATCAAAAGATAATAGATGTTATTAGAAAGTCAAAGAAAAGTATAGAGGATTTTCACAATAAACAAAAGCAAAACAGCTGGTTTGATGCCTCTAAGGAGGGTGTAATC
>JAQVQL010000177.1 GCA_028701595.1 Herbinix sp. | reverse complement strand
ACATCATTCAGGTTGGATGTGGGGCCAGTAGCTTCCAATGTTAAGCCAACCATCTTAATTATCTTTCCAATCTCTGTATGATAACTTTTATCTAAAAGTTGGCTATATTTATCAAAGTTAATGACTTTCATTGATTCCTGCTTTCTATATGTATATCGGATATAATCAGTAATTACTAAATGCTTGATAGCATTTTTAAATCAGTTATTAAATTATTCAGCTGTACATCCAAGCTACAGTTGATTACTCTGCTATCTGACTCTATAAGACATTGGTTTTTGGTAAGCTGTCCATCAACTGTTATCTGAACATCTCGGCCTATTATCCCTTCAATATATTTCTTCTTAGAGGATAATACTTCAAAATCATCCTTGCTTACCCGTATTGTATAATCTTCTGCTTTATCATCGCCTTCTAGAGCTTTCTCTACTAAATAAAGGATAATATCCGTCTTATCCTCTACAAGAATTCCTGTTAACTTTGTAATCAAGGAAGCAATTAGCTCGGATACCTGTCCTTCGATTCCTGCAAGTATTTCCTGGTATTCTTCCTTCTGAAGCTTTTGTTGCTGTAATAGGTCGTTTTTTATCTGCCCTATCTCTATATTTCCTTGCTTAATTCCATCCTCATATCCTTGCTTTTTGGCTCTTTCTATCGTATCCTCTTTGAGCTTCCTTGCTTCCTCCTTGGCGGATTCGAGGATAGCGGCGGCTTCTTTATTGGCATTTTCTGTAACAGCTTCAGCCTTCTTCCTTTGCTCCTCTTGGGAAACAATGGGATCTACTACAACAGCCATAATCCCTTCCTCAAAGTCCTCTTCAATCTGTGACACAGGGAGCTTACTAATTCTTCTGGCTTGCAGCTCCTCATCTCTATCCTTGTAGTCTATGGTCATCTTACTATTCGGCTCATATCGGATGGTATAGGATTTTATTACGTTAGACAATAATCTCGTCACCTCCGCCTCTGGAAATAATTATCTCAGAGGAATCCTCCAGCTTTCTGATTACATTAACGATTCTCTGCTGTGCTTCCTCTACATCCTTTAAGCGTACAGGTCCCATATATTCCATGTCCTCTCTTATCATGGCTGCAAGACGCTTTGAAAGATTATTAAATATAACATTTTGTACCTCTTCACCTGCGGCCTTAAGAGCAACTGACAACTCATTATTATCAACCTCTCTAAGAACTCTCTGAATAGATTTATCATCAAGACTAAGGATGTCTTCAAATACAAACATCTTTCTTCTAATCTCATCAGCAAGCTCGGGCTCTTCTATTTCCAAAGTCTCCATAATATGTTTTTCTGTTCCACGATCTACGGTATTTAGAATCTCTACTATGGAATCTACGCCACCTACAATTGTGTAATCCTGATTCATTAATGAAGCCAGCTTTCGTTCTAGCACCTTTTCAACTTCTTTAATAACATCCGGTGATGTCCTGTCCATCATAGCTATACGCTTAGCAACATCAGCCTGCTTATCTGGAGCAAGAGAAGATATTATTGTGGACGCCTGAGATGAAGAAAGGTATGAAAGAATAAGAGCTATGGTCTGAGGATGCTCATCCTGTATAAAGTTGAGTAGCTGTGAAGCGTCTGTTTTTCTAACAAATTCAAAGGGACGAACCTGTAAGGAGGCCGTAAGTTTTCCTATAACATCTCTAGCCTTATCGACACCGAGAGCTTTCTCCAACAGCTCCTTCGCATATGCAATACCACCTTCTGCAATATATTGCTGAGCCAGGCAGATTTCATAGAATTCATCCATGACCTGATCCTTTATTGAAGGTGAGACGCTACGGGTATTAGCTATCTCCAAGGTTAAGGACTCTATCTCATCCTCTTTCAAATGCTTAAATATACTAGCTGATCGCTCCGGTCCTAAGGAGATTAGTAATATAGCCGCTTTCTGTGTTCCTGTGATATCACCACTTGTTTTTGCCATTTATCTACCTCCTTAATCCCAATCTTCATTTAACCAGTTACGAAGAAGCTGTGCAACCGCGTCAGGCTTCTCATCAACAAATTTCTCAATCATCCTGCGTACCTCGGATACTTCATTAAAATCTATATCATTAATAGTCTGATTTTCTTTTGTAGTAGCCAGAAGCTGTTCAACTGACAATTCCGGTTCTAGCTCGGTAACCTCAACAGGTCCTATGCCCTTAAACACCACGAATACTAGTAATGCTACGATAAGAACTGCAAGGATAATCTGTAGATAGTCTGTCCATTCTCTTATTTCAACTACCTTGGGAATGAATACAGGCTGTTCGATATCGATTATCTGTATATCCTCCTCTGCTATTCCTGATGCCAAGGATACCATGGATATAAGCTCAGGGTCTACCTCTCGCTTTATACCTTCGCTATTCGCTCTGACATATTCATCAAATGACATCTCATCCAACAATCCCTCTTCTTCAAGCTCTTCCTCTGTACGGGTGTTAATAACGCGTGCAATAATACTTACAGAGGATTGCTCTGGTATAATAGCCCCGATCTCATATTTTATATTGGTGACTCTCTCATTTGGTAGATAATCATATTCCTCAATATCCACATTACCGGAAGAGCTTGATGAATCCTCTATCATATAATCCGTCTCGTCGTTGGCAGATGTGCCAGGAACACCACCACCTGAAGCACCGACATTTTCTGAAGTATATTTATAGCTATGACTGTATACACCCTGATCCTGGCCTTCAGCAGGCAGATACTCTTTATATAATTCACTCACTTCTTTAAAATCCAACGACAAATTAGGCATGATAACTACATCATCATACCCGCTCTTTATTAATCCCATATATAGATTATTAATAAAGGTGTTACGAAGCATATCACGGTATTCTTCCTTTGATGATGCGTTAGCAGAATATAAATCTTGTGCACCACCAAAAAGCAGATTGCCGTTTTGATCTGCCACCCTTATATTATCCGAATTACTATTGCCGATAACTGAAGCTACCACCTCGGCTATGGTTTCTGCGGTGTCCTTCTCAAAATCATCATCTACCCTAAGAAGAACGCTTGCGCTTGTTTCTCTTTGGGTGGTGAGAATAGAATTGGAGTCATCCACCGGTATGTAATATACCTCTGCCTCCTGTACACCCTCCATGGTCTTTATGTATCTTCTTAATTGATTTTGAATGTAGAGATTTAGCTTTAGATTACGATCACTGTTTGTTGTACTGAGGCTGTTATTAAGCAGCTCATCCATGGTTATTCCGGTTGATGGCATATCGTTACTAGCCAACAGTAGTACTGCATCTGAATAGCTCTTTAGATCAACTGAAACGGTCAGCTTATCAGAACCAAGCTCATATTTGTAACCTTTAGATTTCAGCAATTCAACAACCTCACTGGCCTCCTTGGGGGTATCAGTTATTGTAAGCTCTTCATATTCTACCCGTCCTGTTATGAATATTAATGCTGCAAATGCTATGATAATAATGCTAACCACACTGATTAGGATGGTCTTTTGCTTTGTTGTGTATTTATTCCAAAATTCTAACAATTGTTTGGGTATTTGCTTAAGCTTCTCTGCCATTATACCTACTCCTAAGTAATTGATTTATAATCTAGAACTGAAGATTCATAATCTCCTTATATGCGTCTAATACTTGATTACGAACCGCAATTGTATATTGCAAGGCCAGATTTGCCTTTTGCTGTGCAATCTGCAAATCATGAGTGTTATCCAGTAATCCCAGTGAAAAAGCCATCTCAGCCTCTTCAGCTTCATTTGTATATTGATTAGTCTCCTTGATCATATTAGTAGCCGCATCGAATAAGGTCTCAAAAGCAGCGTTCCTATTCTCCTTAACAACTGAACCAGAATTCAAACTACCAATTCCACCTATCTCATTTATTTTGCCCATACTTTGTATATTCATAATATATTTCTCCTCAATATGCTATATGATCAGCAATCTAACACAGAGTAAGTCTCTCTCTTCCCCTACTTGCCCACTTCTAATCCCTTAAGAGCCATGTTCTTTGTAGCATTAAAGGCGGTTACATTAGCCTCATAGGATCTGGTAGCATCTATTAAATCTGTCATTTCTTGAACAATATTAACATTTGGATAAGTTACATAACCATCTTCATCCGAATCAGGATGAGTAGGATCATATATTCTACGCATAGCTTTATTATCTTCAACTATTCGGTTTACCTTAACCCCGCTACCGACTACCCCTGCCGTCCTCATAAACACTTCTTGAAATGGAGTGGCATCCTTTTCGGAGAACACCACCGCCTTACGTTTATATGGATTGCCGTTCTCATCACGGGTGGTGCTTACATTGGCAATATTCTGTGAGATAATGTCCATTCGCAGTCTTTGCGCAGTCATTCCGCTGGCACTAATATTCATTCCACTAAATCCCGACATTTCACATCACTCCTCGATATTTTAAAGTTTATTGATCATACAACGGAGCGATTACGCTCCTCAAGTTTATACAACCTTATCTACTCTGTAACACCATTTTAAGCCGACTAAATTCCTGTGTCATGGAATCCATCAGCGAATAATAACGAATTTGGTTTTCGGCGAGATTCGCCGATTCTGTATCAATATCTACATTATTGCCATCCATTCGAAAACTTAGATTGGCATAGTCCGTATATACCTGTCCCGTTATGGTATCCATTCGAACATTTGCGACACGCCTATCGAGTGAATCGTCACCGGTAAGTGCACCATGTAGGTAGGATTCAAATTGTACATCCTTCCTCTTATATCCCGGGGTATTAACATTAGCTATATTATTGCTAATCACTTCATTCCTTTTCCAGCTGGCATCTGCAGCTTTCTCAAGAACATTTATGTAATTGAAAGCATTCGATCCTATCATATGTATATACCTCCATATATTAATTATAATTAAAAATACAAAAAACACAAGATATATTTAATATTATAGTAGAATAGTACCACATATTGTAGGTTAATGTCACTACATTTTTGATATTTTATACAAAATTTACAAAAAAGGATTTATGGGTACCTCCCACAAATCCTTTTGTGTTCTAGATAATTATTTATTTAGTATATTTTTCAGTTCTTCGAAAACAACATCATTTAGTACCTTAATATAGGTTCCCTTCATTCCTGATGAGCGGGATTCTATTACTCCAGCACTTTCAAATTTTCTAAGAGCATTGACTATTACTG
>JAQVQL010000015.1 GCA_028701595.1 Herbinix sp. | reverse complement strand
AATGCTTGTTCCATTATTGTTCCAATAGAGATTGATGGCAAGACAGAGGAATGGTTAGTGTTCTTTAAGAATGAGACTCACAACCACCCGACAGAAATTGAGCCTTTTGGAGGAGCTGCCACTTGTATTGGCGGTGCAATCCGTGACCCCCTATCGGGAAGAGGCTATGTATATCAGGCAATGAGAGTTACCGGAGCCGCAGATCCTACCCGGCCTGTAGAGGCTACCATGAAGGGTAAGCTTCCCCAGAGAAAGATATGTACAGAGGCTGCTCATGGCTACAGCTCATATGGTAATCAGATTGGTCTGGCTACCGGTCTTGTAGATGAGATATATCATCCGGGTTATGTTGCTAAAAGGTTAGAAATAGGTGCCGTTATGGGAGCGGCTCCAAGAAGATATGTTATTCGTGAAAACAGTGATCCTGGAGATGTAATCATTCTTATGGGAGGTAGAACTGGAAGAGATGGCCTTGGCGGTGCAACTGGATCCTCCAAAATCCATACCACACAGTCTATTGAAACCTGTGGTGCAGAGGTACAAAAGGGTAATCCTCCTACAGAGCGTAAGCTTCAGAGATTATTTAGAAGACCTGAGGTTTCTACTCTTATTAAGAAATGTAATGACTTTGGTGCTGGTGGTGTATCTGTGGCAATAGGTGAGTTGGCTGATGGACTTATCATTAATCTTGACAAGGTGCCTAAGAAGTATGCAGGTCTTGACGGAACTGAGCTGGCGATATCAGAATCCCAGGAGAGAATGGCTATTGTTGTTGATCCTAGTGATGTCGATAAGATGCTTGCCTATGCAGAGGAAGAGAATCTTGAGGCTGTAGTAGTTGCCTATGTTACTGAGAGCAAAAGACTGGTTATGCAGTGGAGAGGTAAGGAGATAGTTAATATATCTAGGGCATTCCTTGATACCAACGGAGCTCATCAGGAAGCCTCTGCCTATGTGACTTTACCGATAGAGAAGGATAATTATCTGAAGAGTGGAGCATTTGCTTTCAAGGAAGATAAGAGTGATATTAAAGATAAATGGCTAAAGGTCTTAGCCGACCTTAATATTTGTTCTAAAAAAGGACTGGTAGAGATGTTCGATAGTTCTATTGGAGCATCCACGGTTACCATGCCTTATGGTGGTAAATATCAGTTATCTCCAATACAGACTATGGTAGGAAAGCTGCCAATCCTTAGAGGAAAATGTGATACTGTATCCATGATGAGCTATGGCTTCGATCCATATCTTTCAAGCTGGTCACCCTTCCATGGAGCGGTATATGCAATCATATCCTCTGTAGCAAAGATAGTTGCATCAGGAGGAGATTATTCAAAGATAAGATTTACCTTCCAAGAATATTTTAGAAGACTTGGAAGTGATGCCAAGCGTTGGGGAGAGCCTTTGGTAGCATTACTAGGAGCATACGATGCACAGATTAAGCTGGGACTTCCATCTATTGGTGGAAAAGACAGTATGTCCGGTACCTTCAATGATATTGATGTACCGCCTACCTTAGTATCTTTTGCAGTTAATATGTCTACAACTAAGGATATAGTAACTACGGAGCTTAAGAACTCAGGTAATGTCCTTGTAAGGTTTAAACTAAATAGGGATTCCTATGACCTTCCTGTATATGAACATCTAAAAGTCTTGTATGAGAATATCAATAAGCTTATGCAGGATAAGAAGGCATTGTCAGCTTATGCTATAGATTTTGGCGGTATTATAGAGGCGGTTAGTAAAATGGCCTTTGGAAATAAGCTAGGAGTTACCTTAAAGACAGAGCTTGATAGAGAAGAACTGTTCCTTCCAGACTATGGAAGCATGATTATTGAAATGCAAAAAGAGGATGCACAGTCTCTATCTGACTATGGCTTCTCATCAGAGGATTATGATGTAATCGGAGAAGTTACAAGCGAAGAAGCATTCAGATATGGTAGTGATAGAATAACTATAGATGAGGCTTGCTCATCTTGGATGGGTACCTTAGAGAAGGTTTATCCAACACGTACTGATAGTAACTCGGAGCAATTTGATACAAAGCTATTTGATGCAAAGAAGATATATCTAGCAAAAAATAGGGTTGCAAGGCCTAAGGTCTTCATTCCGGTATTTCCTGGAACCAATTGCGAGTATGATACATTAAAAGCCTTTGAAGCAGCAGGTGCTGATGTAGAGACAGTAGTATTTTCTAATATGTCAGCAGATAATATTCGAGATTCAGTTGATGCCTTTGAAAAAGCCATTAAGAAGTCTCAGATTCTTATGTTCTCAGGTGGATTTTCCGCAGGTGATGAACCTGATGGATCGGGCAAATTTATAGCAACAATATTTAGAAATGATAGGATTAAGGATTCTGTAAGCGACCTTCTAAATAATAGAGATGGACTGGCACTAGGAATATGTAACGGGTTTCAAGCACTAATTAAGCTTGGATTAGTTCCATATGGTGAAATCAGATCACAGAAGGAGGATTCTCCTACACTGATAACCAATAAGATAGGACGCCATGTATCGAAAGCAGTCTATACCAAACTGGTAAGTAATGCATCTCCATGGTTAATGAAAGCTGAGCTTGGAGGTATATATACAATACCGACATCTCATGGAGAGGGGCGCTTCGTTGCAAGTAAAGAATGGGTAGACAGATTATTTGCAGCTGGTCAGGTAGCAACACAATATGTAGACCTTGATGGTAATCCAACCATGGACGATGACTATAATCCTAATGGAGCCTATTATGCAATAGAGGGAATAACAAGCCCTGATGGAAGGATTCTTGGAAAGATGACTCACTCTGAAAGAATCGGAGACTCGGTTGCAATCAATATCACTGGTAATCAGAACCAACATATATTCGAATCCGGTGTATCATATTATAGGGACTAGGACATGTTTCCATAATCAATTTAGTGGCGCATTATAATTAACTTTTTATTGTAATTAATTAACTAATATACGACCCTTCGTATAAAGGGGAGAAGAATTATGTTTGAACCATACAAACATAATTTCTTCTCCCACATTTTTTATGTTTTAGTACCGCTTTCATCTAATAATATACATGATGAAATCTCTGTGTCAATCGGATAAAGATGCAAAACAGCATCTCCGCCTGTAATTGCTTGATTATATTTTGAGCAATCAGAATTGAATCTCAGTTTTTTAATCATTATCGTATATTAAATCATTTTACATGTGGAATATTCCCATTATCTATCAGATGTATAAACACAGGACGCTCCAATAAATTCTTATTGGGAGAATGAAGTGCGAGTAGTAAATCTCCCTCAAAGGTCCTGAATATCATACCGTGTCCCCCATCGCTTTTATATAATAAATCTTCATCATGTCTCCATGGACCGGAGATAGAGCCACTGTCGGATACGGAGATGATTTGAATGTAATCGTTATTATCACCAAGGCTAGACCATAGCATAACTAAAGGCTTTGGCTTAGAACTAGTTGTTTGTGGTTCTGATACGAAGCTTTCACTGTAATCTAATTCATTAGAAATAACAAAGTTACGATATAGACTGTCTGGCTGGAACATATAAGGCCCGTCAGTAACATAATTTGGACCATTTCTTATAGGTCTTGGCCAAGGAGAGTTAGATGCGGTAAAGAGCAACTCAGGCTCTGATATGGCTTTCTTTAAATCAGCTGAAAGCTTAACTGCACAGATTTCACCGTCTCCCACCTGAACCCATTCATGACAAAACACCATATAGGGTTGTCCCTTATCATCTACATATAAGGTGCCGTCTAAGCATTCCCAATCTGATGGAGTAATAGGTCCGTCACTATGTAATCTAAATGGTCCGGTAGGTGATTTGGATATTAATATCTGGGTGCCTCTGCATCTATCAAGGGATTTAAAGGACACGAAAGCATAAAATGCTCCCTTATAATAATGTACCTCAGGAGCCCAATAATTTCTGTCTGCCCAGAAGCCTTCAGGCTTATGAAATGCCTCTATCGAATCACTCCAATTGGTTAAATCCTCGCTTATATACACATCAAAGCCGTCACATTCACCCCAACAGGAAGGTCCTCTGGTACCATACATATAATATTTTCCCCTATAGGGAAGTATAAAAGGATCACGAATATTGATTTCATTAATTTTCATCAGCAATTACCTCTCATAATTTTTTATTATAATCAATTAACTTATAATCAATTAAAAGCTTAAAAAGCATAACCCTGTAAGTACACTTTATTTGTAAATCAGTATAAAGTCAAGCAAAAGAGGGGGTATTCAAACTAAATTGACATCAAAAGACAATCATGTATTAGACCTGGCAATGCATGGGCTCCATATCATCTCTAAAGCCTTTGAATACTGGTTGACGTAGCATACCCTTTTCATTTGGCATATAATTTACTACACAGACTAGCTCAGGCTTTAGCCAAATAGCATTCTCATTATCCTAAAACGGTTTACACATACATCTAAATAATATATTATTAATAAAAGGAGAATGCGTGGTAATATTTACAATTTTATCGTAGAAAGGAGTATATTATGGTTATGGTTTTATTCATAGTGGCAATATTTATTGTTGGCTTTGCTATTTTCGCACCATTAATTGGGATTATACCATTTACTTGGATTGGGCTAATTATAAGTATCATCTTCGCCGTATTATTTGTGGCCTTAGCTAATATTCTGAGTAATCAGGCAGAGATTCTTGACAAGCTTGACCGCCAGGATAACAGACAAAAATTACTACCGACTGAGAAGAAGATATGTGAAAAATGCAATCACAGCTACGATATTGATTATAAATCATGCCCCAAGTGTGGTAATGTTATGTAGTAATGAACACATATTAGAATACGTGAAGAAAGGTACTTATAATGAAAACTATAGATTATATCACTGAGACTATACAGAAACTGGTTAACACACCTAGTCCTTCAGGTTTTACTAAAAAAATTATGGATTATGTAAGAGCTGAGGCTGAAGGATACGGTTATGCTTGTGAAATGAGCAGGAAGGGTGGCTTAGTTATATCAGTTGAGGGAAGAGAAAAGGAGACAATCGGACTGTCAGCCCATGTGGACACCTTGGGAGCAATGGTACGCTCCATTGATAAAGATGGGACTCTAAGATTTACCATGGTAGGCGGATATACATTGCATAGCGTAGAAGGTAGTTACTGCAAGATTCATGCCAGAGATGGAAGAGTGTATACCGGAACTATTTTAATAAAAAGCTCATCTGTTCATAGTTATGATGATGCCAGAACTATGGAACGCTCCGATAGGAATATGCTTGTTCGTATCGACGAGATTGTTGAAAGTAAGGATGATGTACTAGCGCTTGGAATTAGTAGCGGTGATTATATCAGCTTCGATGCTGAATTTGAGTATACTGATAAAGGATTCATAAAATCCAGACATCTTGATGATAAGGCCTCAGTAGCTGTATTACTGGGATTACTTAAGGAGATATCAGAGAAGAAATTAGTTCCCAGAAAGACCATTAAGATTTTAATCAGTAATTATGAGGAGGTTGGCTTTGGAGCCAGTTGGATACCAGAGGATATCACGGAGATAATTGCTGTGGATATGGGTGCTGTGGGGGACGACTTAAACGGTTCTGAATACAAGGTAACAATTTGTGCAAAGGATACAACAGGGCCATATGATTACGATATGACTGATAAACTTATCTCCTTAGCTAAAGAAAATGAAATTGATTATGTGGTGGATATATTCCCCCATTACGGATCAGATGTATCGGCAGCTCTTCGAGGTGGTCACAACATCCGTGGTGCATTAATTGGGCAAGGAGTTCACTCATCCCACGGTATGGAGCGAACCCATATCAAGGGACTTGAAAACACCTTAAAACTTATTAAAGCTTATATTGACTTGAAATAAAAACTAGTGCAAGACAAGGGGACGTTTCCCCTTGTCTTTTTATTCGATTATCTATTGACAAGAGATAAACACGGTGTTATAGTGTATATAAACAATATATACACTATAACACCCAAAAAGGTGGGAAAGGAGTATAATCCAAAGCGTATGTATGAGGATCTTGGATTATAGGATTAAGCATGAATATTTTAATCAGTAATTCCAGTGATAGACCAATATATGAGCAGATTACTACACAGATAAAGCAGATGATTATTAGTGGAGAGATTTCTGCCGGTGATCAGCTTCCATCCATGAGAATGCTGGCCAAGGAGCTTCGTATCAGTGTAATTACTACGAAGCGAGCGTATGAGGATTTGGAAAGAGACGGATTTATATATACCGTTATGGGTAAAGGAAGCTTCATTGCGAATAAGAATATGGAATTTGTCCGAGAAGAACAGCTAAGAGTCGTGGAAGAACATATGAATATGGCTGTAAAAGGAGCAAAAGCAGGGGGCATAAGCTTAGATGAACTGCAAGAAATAATGAAATTGATTTATGAGGAGGAGTAGTATGAACAGTACATTGTATATGAATCAGGACACCGGAGTTCAACAAAAAGATGCAATAGTGATTGAGAACATGTCCAAGCGTTTTGATAGGTTCTTACTTGATAAGATTAGCTTTAGAGTACCATCGGGTTCCATTATGGGATTTGTGGGAGAGAACGGTGCGGGTAAGACGACAACAATAAAGGCTATTCTTAATTTGCTATACCCAGACGAAGGCTCTATTCGTATATGGGGACACCCATCCGATAGTTTATCCAAGGATTTAAGAGCTCAGATAGGGGTAGTATTTGAAGGAAGTAATCTTCATGATAATCTTACAACAGACAATATCAATAAAATCATGGGAAACATATATCCGAATTGGGATCAAAATGAATTCTATAATTATCTTAATAGATTTAAGCTTCCTAAGAAAAAGAAGATAAAGGATTTCTCGCGAGGCATGAAAATGAAGCTTTCTATTTCGATTGCTTTATCACATGCGGCCAAGCTACTTGTTTTGGATGAGGCTACAAGTGGATTAGATCCTATGGTAAGGGAAGAGATACTGGATATTTTCATGGACTTTATACAGGATGAAGGACATACAATACTTTTCTCCACCCATATTATAAGTGATATTGAGAAAATTGCTGACTATGTGACATTTATACATGAAGGAAAAATCGTCTTTTGTGAGAACAAGGATGAACTGATATACCGACATGGAATAATTCGCTGTAGAAGGGATGATATAGCGAAAATTGATAAGAGCTTTATTATTGGGATTAGGGAGAATAGCTTCGGAACAGAGCTTATGATTAAGGATGTTGATGCCTTTAAGAGAAGATACAAAGAGTTCGTTCCTGAAAGGGCTACAATAGAAGAAATTATGCTGTTCATTAGCAGAGGAAGGAAGGACTGATTATGAAGGGATTAATTACAAAGGATTTTATAAATATAAGTAAGAGCTTTTGGGTAATAGGGGTACTAGTTATCTTTTATGGGGCAATTTCCTTTGTGTCAGATAGTCCCAGCAGCTTTAGCGGATTATTTACATTAATAATTGCAATGTATATGCTTAGTACTTATTCTCTAGATGAAATGGCAAAATGGGATATCTATGCTTTAACCATGCCATTGACAAGGGATAAATTAGTTCAAGGTAAATATTTGATGATGCTAATATTATCATTTATGGGATTTCTGCTTAACATGGTGGTGCTTTTAACTCTTAATATATTGACAAAGTCAGAGAGCTTGTTTGATGGTATAGAGATAGCTGTAGTAGGAGCAGTACTTGTTATTGTTTTCTATTCCATAGTAATACCATTCATAACAAATTTAGGGATAGTAAAGGCTAGATTATATTTTATCATCATATATATGGTGCCATTTATGGCAGGATCTTTTATCTCTAAGAGAATAAAGGCGAGCAATACCAATCCCCCTGATGGGTTAATTACATTTATTGAAGTAGTTATTAAGAATGCCTATATAATTGTACCATTAATTATGATTGCTGCTTTAGGAATATCTTATTTCATATCTATACGAATTTATCGAAAAAAGGAGTTTTAGATACCTCACCTTTTTCTATATTGTTCATAAAATATTATGTGAACATCTATGTAGAAAGGGTAAATTTATTGAATAAAGATCAAGATAATGAAAAGGTTGATAATAAGCATCGACCGATGAAATATCAACAATTTAGGCCAGGACCTCCATTTGGAGCACCGGGTCAAAGAGGACCAGGCCGACCGCCATCAGCGCCTCCTAATTTTACTCCACAGCTTCCCCGTGAGGAGCAGCAATTGGCCAGCCCCTCAGGCTTTCGAGGACCATCTGGTGGAGGTATTAATTTTCGCAGAGGTCCTAGAGATTTTCGTGGATGTATGAATCGATTCACCTATATATGGCTGATTAACGGCAACAATTTTTGGTTTTATCCAGTATTTGTAGGTCGAAATACCATTGAGGGATTCCGATGGCGTAGAAACAGATGGGAATATGACAGAATATTTTCTAATAGGATACTTTTTCATGTATGCTTTTAGCTAATACTCAATACAAGGATAGTAAAGCATATTGCAAGGCTTCCTAAAAATGAAGAGCCTCTCATAAGTTAACCTAAAAAAATACCTTATGAGAGGTTTGTTTTCTATTGACTTATTTTTATTCTTCATTGACTTATTTTTCAAACTACATTTACATAAATCCATTAAGTTTGTATAATATAAAAGCAAGTTAATCACGAAAGGTAGGTTTAATATGAGTACATATTATCTTGCTATTGATATCGGTGCATCCGGCGGAAGACATATTTTAGGACATGTAGAGGATAACAGGATAAGGACAGAGGAGATCTATCGTTTCTCAAATGGTATTGAAAATAGAAACGGTCATTTATGTTGGGATTATGATTATCTTTTTCAAGAAATAAAGAATGGAATGGTTAGATGTAGAGGACTGGACAAGATACCTGTTAGTATGGGTATCGATACCTGGGCAGTAGATTTTGTTCTGTTGGACGAGCAAAATCATGTGATTGGTGATATGGTAAGCTATAGGGACGCCCGTACAATCGGTATGGATGAAAAGATTTATCAGCTTATACCTGAGAAAGAACTATACTATAGAACAGGAATTCAAAGACAGCCCTTCAACACCATAAATCAATTGTTTTCCATAAAGGAGCAAAATCCCGAGGAACTGCTATCTGCTAAGGCTCTACTTATGGTACCAGACTATTTTAATTATTTGCTTACAGGAAAAAAGATCAGCGAACATACAAATGCCACCACAACACAGCTTGTAGCGGCAGGCAGCAGAACCTGGGATTATGAATTAATTGAAAGGCTGGGATATCCTAAAGATATATTTATGCCCATTAAATCCCCAGGGACTTTAGTCGGAAGCTTACTAAGGGAGGTGGCAGAAGAGGTGGGATTTGATTTAAATGTTGTTCTTCCTGCCACCCATGATACAGGCTCAGCCGTATTAGCGGTTCCCTCTGAGGAGGCAAAGCATTCCGAGTATGATAACTATCCCCTTTATATAAGCTCAGGAACTTGGTCTCTTATGGGGACAGAGCTAGATGATGCGCTTTGTGATGAGGAAAGCCGAATACATAACTTCACAAATGAAGGAGGCTATGGCTATCGTTACCGCTATTTAAAAAACATCATGGGACTATGGATGATACAACGACTAAAAGAGGAGCTTAATGAAGAGTATTCCTTTGAGAACTTATGTAGTATGGCGGACGAGAACAGCACATTTCCATCGAGAGTGGATGTAAATCATCCTGATTTTTTGGCTCCAGAGAGTATGATAAAGGCTGTTAAGGATTATTGCAGGGATAAGGGACTTCAGATTCCGCAAACACCGGGTGAAATAGCCGCCTGTATATATCTTAGCCTTTCTGATTGCTATGGCAGGACCGTCAAGGAAATTGAGGAGTTGACAGGGAGAGAGTACTCAGCAGTCCATATAATCGGTGGGGGAAGCAAAGCCGATTATCTAAACCGTCTGACAGTGGCAAGCACTGGAAAAGAAGTCCTGGCAGGACCCGCAGAGGCAACGGCTATCGGTAACCTAGCAGCTCAAATGTTACATGCCAAGGAATTTTCTTCTGTAAAGGAAGTTAGGCGATGCATATATGATTCCTTTGAGATTAAAAAATACATTCCATAAAACAGCTAAGGAATGGTTATAGATATATAAACACAACTAAGAATACTCGTGACTATAGTCATGAGAGGTTCACATTAAACATCTGAAATAAGAGCCATATATGTTGGCAGAATGGAGTAGGACATGAATATAACGAAACGATACGAAGAAGCTAAAGAATTATATGAGAAAGTTGGAGTAGATACAGAGCTAGCAATTAAAAAGCTCTCACAGGTGTCAGTATCAATGCACTGTTGGCAGGGTGATGATGTGGCAGGATTTGAGGGAGCTAAGGGACCCTCAGGAGGGATACAGGCAACTGGTAATTATCCTGGTAAAGCAAGAAATCCCAAGGAGTTAATGGATGATATGGACATGGCATTGTCCCTAATCCCCGGTACCCATAGGATAAACCTTCACGCTAGCTACGGTGTATTTGAAGATGGAAAAACTACTGATAGGGATAGTCTTAAGCCCGAGCATTTTAGACCATGGGTGGAATATGCAAGAGAAAGAGGCTTGGGAATCGATTTTAATCCTACATTCTTCTCTCACCCCCTGGCAGATTCAGGGCTAACCTTATCCCATACGGATGAAGAGATAAGAAGATTTTGGATTAACCATGGAAAAGCATGTCTTAAGATATCTGAATACATAGGTAAAGAGCTTAATAAGCCCTGCTTAATGAATATTTGGATACCAGATGGTTATAAGGATATACCTGCGGACAGATATTCCCCCAGAAAAAGGCTTATGGATTCCTTGGATGAGATATTAGCTACAGATTTTGATAAAGAATATGTGCAGATATCGGTAGAATCCAAGGTGTTTGGCATTGGGCTTGAATCCTATACCGTGGGCTCCCATGAATTCTACATGAATTATGCTTCCACCAGAGGAGTGCTTTGCTTACTGGACAGCGGCCATTACCACCCAACTGAAACCATATCAGATAAAATCCCATCCCTTTTATTATTTTCAGATAAGGTGGCTCTCCATGTAACTAGGCCGGTACGATGGGATAGCGATCATGTGGTGCTGTTTGATGATGAGCTTAGGGAGATTGCCAAGGAAATTATAAGAAACGACGCTCTTGATAGGGTATTAATTGGTCTGGACTATTTTGATGCAAGTATCAATCGTATTAGTGCATGGGTAGTAGGAATGAGAAATATGATGAGGGCATTACTTTACGCCCTATTACTACCAAATGAAATGTTGGCACAATATCAAAACAAGGGTAATTTCACTGAGCAGATGATTCTTCAGGAGGAGCTAAAGACATATCCCTTTGGAGATGTGTGGAATTATTTTTGTGAAAAGATGGATGTTCCCATAAGAGAGATGTGGTATAAAAAGGTTAAAGAGTATGAGGAAAACGAACTATTAAAAAGAATCTAATGTATTTTTGGAGGAAGAAAATATGGATTTACTAAAGAAAGAATTTATTCGAGAATTTATAGATATAACAAATGAGGGATACCAAAAGGGTTGGCATGAAAGAAATGGTGGTAATGCAAGTTATCGCATTAAGCCAGAGGAGATAGAGAGTGTTAGGTCCTATCTTACATATGATAAACAATATGAAAAAATCGGTGTATCGATAGCAAATCTAGCAAAAGAGTATTTTCTAATTACTGGAAGCGGCAAACATTTTCGTAACATAAAAAGTAAACCTGAGGAAAACATTGCGATTATAGAGATTGATTCTCTAGGCGAAAATTACCGCGTGGTTTGGGGACTTAGTAAAGGAGGCAGACCAACAAGTGAGCTTCCTACTCACCTGATGAATCATTCTGTAAAAAAGGATAGAACACGTAATAAACATAGGGTAATATATCATTGCCATCCCGCGAATGTTATTGCATTAACATTTGTGCTTCCCTTAGAGGATGCAGTATTCACAAGAGAATTATGGGAGATGGCCACTGAGTGTCCTGTGGTATTCCCTGATGGAATCGGTGTGGTTGATTGGATGGTACCAGGTGGGCGTGATATAGCAGTAGCCACAAGTAAACTGATGGAGAAATATAATGTGGCTATATGGGCGCATCATGGGATATTCTGTTCGGGAGAGGATTTTGATGAGACATTCGGATTGGTGGAGACAGTAGAAAAATCAGCTGAGATTCTGGTTAAGGTCTTAGGCATGAGAAATGAGAAAAGACAGACCATTACCACACAAAACCTTAGAAGTTTGGGCAAGGATTTTAATGTAAGTCTACCAGAGGAGTTTCTTATATAATTATAGTAATAATTATAATTATTCACTCAAAAAAAGTTTTTATTTGTATTAATATGCAATATGATGTAAAATAATATATATAGATGGGTGACTAAGGAACTTATTAATAAATTATGATCTGCCAAGAATTCCAAGGAGTAAATAGATGCCTAAAGATACGTATAAAGACATGCATAAAGATATGGAAAAAGATATGGATATAGACAATAATAATAATATAGGCTCGGCGATACAGTATTTCCGAGAAACATATCATATATCCCAAAGCAAATTATGCAAGGGCATTTGCTCAGTGTCGACCTTATCGAGGATAGAGGCTGGAGAAAGAGACATAGATGGCTTTATACTAGAGACTTTTTTGGAGCGTCTTGGAAGGATACCATATCAATATGAACTAATTCTCAATGATTCTGACTATGAGGCCTATCAAAGCAGGATGGAGATAAACAAATTGATTGAAGACAAAGCGATTGACGAGGCACGCAGATTAGTAAATGAATACGACGAATTAGTATCCGATAAGGGCACTCCCCATAGGCAATTTGTAATGGTGTGCAATGCAAGGCTTAATGAGCTAGAGGGGGGCAAGCCAGAAGCTACTATAGATATGCTGATGGAAGCCATATCATGTACGGTACCAGATTTTAATACAGATGAAATATCTGAATATTTTCTAAGCTATTCAGAATTTGGTATTATTCTTGAAATATTACAGAAATTGATTTTATTCAAAATGACGGACAGAGCCCATAAGACATTAAATCAAATTATTGATTACATGTTCTGGCATAGCCAGATGGAGCATAACGTTAACATTTATCCAAAGGTAGCGGCTATAGGAAGTCGGTTTTTATTAGAGCAAAATGAGCTTGATAGGGCGTTAGAGTTATGTAATAAGGGACTTGAGATGAATAAGGGTAGCCGCAGGATGGACTATATTGGTGAGCTAAACCTTATTAAAGCCCAGGCTACAGAAGGAAAATTTAAGGCAGTGGGTCTATGGAAGTCATGCGATAAGGGTGAATGTATAAATTTGTATCTTAAGGCGTATTATTCATTTAAATTCTTTGAAGAATATATAGTTACTGATATGATTAAGAAGCATTTGCAGGAGGAATACCAATGGGAAGATATCGATTAGGAGATATAGTACGTATGACCAGAAAATCCCTGTCTATTACTCAGGAGCAGCTATGTGAGGATATATGCTCTGCGGAGACGCTTTCAAGGATAGAGACTGGAAGGCAAAATCCTGGTAAGGATGTATACGAGCTTCTGATGGAGAGAATGGGCAGAATAAGAGAACGTGCATATTCCATGCTGTCTGTTTCTGACTATAAGGTATTAGAGAAGATGCGACAATTTGAGAGGTGCATTCAAGCCTATGAATATCATAGGGCGGAATATATATTAGAGGATATTAGAAGGCTGCTTGGAGGAACTAATCTTGACAAGCAGTTCATCATACGTGCTGAAAGTCTCATAAATTACCGTTTTAAGCGTATCAGTACTGACGAATTCCTCGAAGAGCTTCACAAGGCAATACGTATAACTATTCCCAGATATGGTGAGATATCGCTTTCAAATTGGCCACTTACATATAATGAAACTACACTGCTCCTAAATATATCCACAGCCTATTCCGAAAATGAAGAGTATAAGAGGGGAATTGATATTCTTGAAGAGGTTAATAATGCATTAAAGCAAAGCTACATAGATGACGAGCAGAGGGTTATTATGCAAGTTGTGATTCTTTATAGTATCTCAAAGTGGTATGGCTTGATTGAAGAGTATCAGAAGGCTATGGAGACTGCCAATGAAGGAATAGAGATATGTAGAGAGTTTAAAATTGGTAATGTTCTCCCTCATCTATTATATAATTATGCATGGATTACCCAGCAACTAATAGATAAGGGAACATTACCACCTGAGAACAAGAGAAAATGTATTAGCTATCTTAAACAAGCTTATTATATAGCAAGTGCTATGCATCAGTCATATATGGAGCAGTTTATCAAGGGTCATTTAGCAATGAATTATGATATAAAGCTACATTTCTAGTATTAGTACAAACCAAAAGTATCAACAGAAGGGCCATCGCAACAAACTGTAATGCCCTCATCAAGATTAGCTCCTGCCTGCCCAACTGGGAGTGCAAAGCCTAATACCATAAGTAATGTGGTAACTACGAGTAAACTTCTTAGCTTCTTCATGAAACTACCTCCTTTATTTATTGACTGGTTAATATGGGGCTGCTTTTGATTTGTAATTATGAATATTTTTACAAATCTATTAAGCAACTTAATTATATTATGAATAAATATAAATTAACATGTCGTAATTGGAAAATTTTTAATAAATATTTTCCAAATACGACATGGTTTTTAATTTTTTAGTAGGTTATGATGTAATTGTCAGAACAACAAGGGAACATATGATAGAACACATAAGTAGGAATGCATATGGTGAAGGAAAACAGAACAAAGCAGAACAAAGCAGAACAAAGGACAGAATAAAGTAATTAACAACATACATATGGGAATTGTCCGAGATGAGTTCACTTTGTTTTACCAGCCTGAATATAATTTAGATACCAAGAATATTATTGGTGTAGAGGCTTTAGTAAGATGGATATCACCAAAAAGAGGTATGATACCTCCGGATGTTTTTATCCCTTTGGCAGAAAAGACAGATATAATATACGAGCTTGAGCGTATGATTATATGTAAGGCGCTTGAACAAAAGCGAATTTGGGAAAAGGAAGGTTTAGAGCATATCGAGCTTTCCATCAACCTATCCAGCAAATCAATAGAAAGTGAAGATGATTTCAGGATTATCGAGAATATCATTTCATCGTATAAGGTAGATTATTCTACAATAATATTTGAAATCACAGAATCAGTTGTTATCACAGATTTTAATATGGTTATGGAGCGACTCAACAGACTTAAAGCACATGGCATAAGGTTAGCTCTGGACGATTTTGGTACTGGATACTCATCCTTGGTACATCTCGTAAAATTACCTATTGATATTATTAAGATAGATAGAAGCTTCATAAAATCAATTCCTTATAGTAATGAAGAAACATCTATTACTAAGAACATCCTTGCGATGGCACATGACCTGAACTATAGGGTTGTGGCAGAAGGAATTGAGACTAATGCACAGCTGGAGTATTTAACACAAAACTCCTGTGAGGGAGGCCAAGGCTTCCTCTTATGTGTCCCGCTACCCTCGGAGCAAGTCTCCCAGGTGATAAAAGAAAAAATGTAGTAGAGCGGGAGCAATATTAATTTGTCAGTTTCTTATGCACTGCCATTTATTGGCAACGGGTATATGGGGATATGAAAGACTCATCTAAAGATGGGTCTTTCATTGTTTTAGAACAAAGAATGTGCCTTGGCACATTCTCCGCTACAATAAAAAAACCCATCTAAGAACGATGGATTTATATAATGGAGTCAAAGGGGTTCGAACCCATGACCTTTCGCACGTCAAGCGAACGCTCGTCCCAGCTGAGCTATGACTCCCAAAATGGAGCATAGGGGATTCGAACCCCTGACCCCCACACTGCCAGTGTGGTGCGCTCCCAGCTGCGCTAATGCCCCAATAATATAAAGTATAGCAAAACTATTAGAAAAGTCAATCCAAATATTATTAGTTTTTAGGGGCATAACCAGCTATAAAGTTGTATAAGAGGCAGATGTAATTTATTTGCTAATACCTGCTACCATTTTTAGGTATTGACAAATAAAGCAAAATCTGTAAAATAATAGTACAATTTGAAAAGGGGTGAGGGGAGTTTATGTCTATAATTGAGGTTCGTGATTTATACCGAGACTATGTAACAAAGAAGGGTGTTGTTTTCCCTAAGAAGGAAGTTATCCATGCCGTATCTGGAATTACCTTTGATGTCAAGGAGGGTGAAATTTTTGGTTTGCTTGGACAAAATGGAGCAGGTAAGAGCACTACAATAAAAATACTTATAACCATGCTTGCCCCAACATCCGGTGAATGTAGGGTGTTAGGCTATAATACATATGGTGAAGAGAAGAAGATCAGGCACAGAATCAATTTTATATTCGGGGGAGAATTAGGGGTATATCGGAGGTTGTCTGCAAGGGATAACTTACGGTATTTTGCAAATCTTTATAAACTTCCGATGGGTGATCGTGACAAGCGAATTGATGAGCTTCTTGAGCTTGTAGGACTTTCTGATAAGGCGGATTTACGAACGGAAACATATTCAAAGGGAATGATACAAAAAGTTCAGATAGCAAGAGGACTGATTAATAACCCCGAAATTTTATTTATGGATGAACCAACAGTAGGGCTGGATCCTCTTGCGGCACAAACCTTACGTAATATTATAAGGCTACTTAAGGAGCAAGGCAAAACAATCCTTTTGACCACGCATAATATGTATGAAGTGGATGAATTATGCGATAGAGTAGCCATTATTAATAAGGGTAAAATAGTTACCCTTGATACTCCAAATAATATCAAGGCACAAATGGAAGAGAATGAAGAAATTCAAAAGCATCTTGAGCAGGTCAAACTAAAGGAAGCTGAAAACCTATCCCGCATTACTTTGGAAGAGGCTTATATACAGCTTGTTCGAAGCAGTGTAGATAAGGAGGCGAAAAATGAAAGTTAGAAGTGTAGTTATTTCCTCTTTAGTAGTACAGATTAAGCAAACCTATGCCCGTAACATGTATAAGTTCTGCTTATTAGTTTCTCCTTTGATGAGTACGATTTTATTGGCAGAGATGTATCGTAATTCAGAGCATGATAATTTTACTTCTTATATTGTGCTTGGTGCTGGACTTATGAGCTTATGGGGATGTATTTGTTTTTCCTCGGCAGGTGATATTAACCGTGAGCGTTATTCTAATACATTATCACTTATATTTATATCGCCAAGCAGCTTTCAGGCTATTTTGTTTGGAAAGGTTATTGGCAATACTATTTTATCGCTTTTTTCTGTCCTATTAACAGCAGTATATTCCTTTGTATTGTATAGGCAGCCTATAGTTATTGAGAATATGCCAATGTTTCTAGTATCATTTCTTATAACTATAATTAGCTTCATGGTATTTTCTATATTTGTGGCATACATATTAGTACTATCTAGAAGAACCGAGATACTTATGAATTGTATTGATGTACCCCTAATTCTTGTCTGTGGGTTTGTATTTCCGATAGAGGTTTTACCTATGTGGACCCAGTATATTTCCAAGGCGTTTCCAATGACTTGGTCTATAAAGCTAATGCGACAAAGCATAATGTCACCAAGTGTGGATGGTGATTTCTTTATATCGATGACTTATGCAATTGGTACAATTATAGTTTATGCACTATTATCTAATCTTTTATATAAGCTTATTGCCAAGAGAGTACGAATAGAAGCCTCTCTTGAGATGGCATAGGGGAAGGAGATATAACTGTGGATATTGTAAAGCGATTTATTTCTCAATCACTACTGGCTGGTAAGGCAATTCTTGGGGCTTTTGATCTTGTTCAATTTATATGTTATCAAGTGGGGTTAACGCTTTTAACCTTAATATTTTATTGTGTTCTTGCATTTTTTACTACCGGAAGCTATGACTTGACACGATGGGTAGTCGGTAATTCCTTGGTTCTTTGCGTAAATTCAAGTATTTACTCACTTGGTACGGTGTTTATTTCGGATCGACATTTTGGTAGATTACGTTTTATTATTGCATCGCCCATGAATTTGTTAGCAGTCATTTTACAAAAAGGTGTAATAGCCATATTAATGTCTCTAGGGACTGTTACAGGAGGGTTTATAATTGGTGGTCTGATATTTGGAGTGGACTTCACTGGTATGAACTTTGGTGTATTTCTTTTAGCGGCATTAGCTGCAACCTTTTCAGCAGCAGGTATGGGGCTAATGATGTCGGCTGTTGCCCTATTAACGGATAGCGTCCATCTAATCCTAAATATTGTAGCGAATATTATTTTGATACTTTCGGGTGCGAATTTTCCCATTACACAGTTACCTATGGTTGCGCAGCATATGGCAAAAATATTCCCCTTGCATCGAGCCGTTGCGGCTGCAAATATGTCCTTTGGTAATTTCGAATATAATAAATATGTACTGCTTATAATAGGTGAGATAGCTCTTGGTATATGCTTTTACCTAATAGCATTTGTGATGCTAAAGATTATGGAAAAGGTAGCCATTAAGAAAGCAAGCCTGGAAATGTTTTAATTAAATTGGAAAAAACTTCTGATTCTTAAATTTTCTTTAAATTTTTCATTACTACTTCAAATTTCGAGATTATGTGATAGAATAAGATAGCAATTGACCAAGAAAGCGTTGTAGTCTATTATGCAATTTATGTATTGTATACGGATACATTATTATAGTATATAGATATAACACTCGAAGCTATCTTATCGGGGGACCTATAGAAAAAGAGGGGAATATAATGAAGGATAAATACACAGAAGATCTGTTAAAGCAACAGGTTCTTGATATAATGGATGAGGATAAGAATCCTCGGACGGATAAAAAGTCCAAGAAGGGTAAGAAGAGAAAGCATAGGTTTATTAAGGGTATGGGAATAACTCTTCTGCTAATGCTGGCTCTGCTTTTATTTGTTGTTGGAACTAAGCCCGGAAGAACCTTGCTTTATAAAATAGCAAGCAAATTCGTATATAGTAATGTGCAGCATAATTCACCTGAAGATAATGATGACAAGCAGGTGGACGGAATAAGAAAGCCTTCTGATGATGTAGTTAGTGAGGATTATGTATACAATTATCTTATATTTGGTATTGAAGAAATAGGTGGTGCAAGAAATACAGATGCTATGCTGATAGGTTCTATCAATACAAAGGATGGCAAGCTAAAGCTAACGTCACTACTTCGGGATAGCTATGTTGATATTCCCGGATATAAGGCCAATAAGCTAAACTCTGCTTATTCAAGAGGTGGTGTCAAGCTATTAATTGAGACCATTGAGAAAAATTATAAGATACACATTGACGGATATGCTTCAGTAAATTTCGACGCATTTGAGAAAATAGTAGATTTACTGGGCGGTGTAGAGATTGAATTAGGTAAAGATGAAGCGAATTACCTTAACAGAACAAACTATATTTCAAAGAAGTCCAATAGAAATGTAGTGCCTGGTCTTAATAAGATGAATGGTAATCAGGTTATGGGATATGTAAGAGTTAGAAAGGTTAAGACTTTAGGAGGGGCTAATTTTGATTATGGACGTGTTGTACGTCAGCAAAGAGCCTTAGGCGCCATGTTCAATAGCCTAATGTCCAGGGGAAACATCCTTAAGATAATTCCAATCAGTACACAGGCCTTAAGCTATGTAACTACTGATTTAGATCAAAAGCAAATTGAGAAAATGATGAAAGCAGTTATTGAAAATAAGATGACCAAATTAGAAACCTTTAGAGTTCCTGTTGATGGGGCATTCGAGGCACCAAAGAAGTATAACGGTATCGGTTATCCCATAATTATTGATTGGGAAACTAATCGGATAGAGCTATATCAGTTTATCTTTGGATATACTAAGGATGAAGCAATTGAAGCATTGGCAAAGGCTAGTAAATAGACACGCCCCTTGTCACATAAAGTAATAAAAAAACTTAAAAAAATAGAGAATTATTATCTATTTTTTACATTGCATAAAACGACAAACGGTAATATTATTGGATTTTGTGATTAATATTTATTGGAGGCGAAGAGTAATGGATAGAATAAAACCCAAGTTGTTTTCTGTAATGAAATCCTATACTAAGGAGCAATTAATTAAGGATGTTATTGCAGGTATAATAGTAGCAATTATAGCAATGCCCTTTGCTATAGCATTTGCATTGGTCTCGGGGGTAACACCGGAGAAAGGTTTATATACTGCAATTATTGCAGGATTTATAGTATCCTTCTTAGGTGGAAGCCGTGTTCAGATTTCAGGTCCCAGTGCAGCATCGGCAACTATAGTTGCTGGTATAGTCGCTAGAAATGGTATCGAGGGTCTGGCTATTGCTACACTAATAGCTGGTGTACTTCTTATTATTATGGGGTTATTAAAATTTGGAAGACTGCTCAGGTTTATTCCTTATACCTTAACTATAGGCTTTACTTCCGGAGCAGCATTAATTATATTTATCGGGCAATTAAAGGATTTCT
>JAQVQL010000176.1 GCA_028701595.1 Herbinix sp. | reverse complement strand
CCGATTATTGTAGAGGATCTTCAGATATTAGGAATTGTTATAGGATTATTTAGAATGTTCTAATAGAAAAAAAGACAAAAAGACAGTAGAAACATCCCTATGTCTTTTTGTCTTTTATCATTATCTTATATTATATCAAGCTGCTCTTTAGTAATAGTTTTGCCATCTCTCCAAATTCTCTCAAGGTTATAGAACAATCTGTCTTCCTTAGAAAATACGTGGACAATGACATCACCATAATCCATTAGTATCCAGCTGGCACTTCTTACACCCTCAACACGCAAAGGCTCATAGCCGTTTTTCCCCAGTTTGTCCTTTACAGAATCAACCAGCGCGTCTACCTGTTGAGAATTTGATCCATTGGCAATAATAAAATAATCTGCAATCACAGAAATATCCTTAATCTCAATTACCTGAATATCCTCACCCTTCTTGTCCTCAAGAGCTTCAAAAGTTAATTTCACCATTTTCTTAGAATTCTCCATATATACCTCCAATTCAAAATTTCTTAATTTTTAGTTCAGTTCCCTAATTATTATGAAAATATATAACAAAATATACTACATGTTTACATAATAATCATATGTCTCCTTAGTTAAGGGGTCTATCATATTATCTTTATTAAATAAGTACTCTAAAATCTGCTTCGTAATTATTTTTATAGCCTTATCAAGATCTTGATAAGCAATTTCTCTGCAATAATCTATATTAGGAATCATCCTTCTGTTAGGCTCTATATAATCAGCAATATATACTATCTTTTCAAGCTTTGACATGGCAGGTCTTCCAGTTGTATGGTATTCTATAGCATTTAGAATGTTTTCATCCATAATTCCATATCTTTCTTTGGCATAAACAACTCCTAACTTGGCGTGAAGAAGCATTTGCGGTAGTTTTCTTTCTATATCAGATATATTTATTCGATATCTTTCACACTCTGCGATTTGCTCCTCACTTGTCAAATATTTTGCACAATCATGAAGTATTCCGGCAATACTAGCCTTTAAGACGTCCTCCCCATGAATTAGAGCAAGATCACAGCATACATCTTCAACTCCTACTGAGTGTCGATATCGGCTGTCAGATAAAATATCTTTCATGCTCTTTCTTAGCTCTTCTATTTCCATAGACTACCCTTCTTATGGTACCTTCTTATGGTACCTGGTACCGATTGTGTTTGTACCTGGTACCAATTGTGTTTGTACCTGGTACCGATTGTGTCTGTACCTGGTACGGTTTCATTCATAATATAAGACAGGGGAAACGTCGCCGTGTCTTCCCGTGTCTTACAAATACAAATTAAATTCTTTAATATATGAAGCAACCTCATCAGGAACATAATATCTTATTGATTTTCCTTTAGCCACTCTATCTCTTGATATCTCAGAGGATATCTCTATCAGAGGCATGTCTAGAAGAATTATCTTTCCGTTATAAGTATCCTCAAGATTCTTAACCTGCTCTTCTAATTGATTCTGAGAGCATTGCTCTCTCCCACCAGCGATTATTGTGCTAAGGTTAAATATAGTCTGAGGTTCCATCCAGTGTGCTATCATCATTAAAGAATCTCCACCTACTATAAAATAATAATCAGTATCTGGATTATCTTTCTTAAGAGCCTTAAGGGTATCTGATGTATAGGTTATTCCAGGTCGATTAAGCTCCAAATCAGATATGATAAAATGTGGATTATTTTTTATGGCCTCTCGAACCATATTAATTCTATGTTCAGCGGAAACTATTGTCATATCCGCCTTATGAGGTGGCTTCATCGAGGGCATAAACAGAATATAATCAAGCCCAGCCTGCTCATATGCATGCTCAGCTAGAAACAAATGACCGTTATGGATGGGATTAAAGGTTCCTCCCATTATACCGACCTTCTTCATTCGTATGATTCCTCCTATGCTTTCTTCGATTTATCCACAGGCAGAACAATTTTCTTCTTGTCCTTAGATTCCTTATACAATACTATTTTCCTACCTATAACCTGGACCACCTCAGAGCGTGTCCTCTCTGCAAGAGTGTATCCGATATCTTTCGTATCTTCCATACAATTCTTTAATACATTTATCTTTATCAATTCTCTTGCCTCTAAAGCCTCAGCAACTCCTTCAGTAATTTCCGGAGTCAGTGCCGATTTTCCTATTTGATATATCGGCTCCAAGGTTATGGCTAAGCTTTTTAAATATGCTCTTTGTTTTGTTGTCATCACAACTCTCCCTTCATAATATATATTGTTACAACAAACTTTCATGGGAGAAATTCTCCCTTCTATTTATAATAATCAAATTGGAGTCCATACATCCTTACAGTATCACCTTCCTGGATGCCTAATTCCTCTAGCTGCTCCAGTATTCCATTTTCCCTCATGAAATTTTGGAAAAATACAAATCCCTTCTCAGACTCCAGATTCGTATATCCAAGCATACGTTCAATTCTGGGGCCTTCAACTACATAGAGATGATCTTCTTCCTTCCATACTTCAAATGGTTCATCTGATAATTTTATATTTTCAGGGAAGAACTCTCTCTCAAACACTACCGGTGTCCTATCCATTTGATCAAGAATTCCCTTCACATGATACAAAAGCTCCTTGACTCCTTTACCGCTTACAGCCGATATGGGAAATACCTTATATCCTTCGGGTTCAAATGTATCCTTAAGCTTCTTTACTGCCTCTTCCTCTTCCTCACCATATAGGACATCTAGCTTGTTTGCTGCTATTACCTGAGGCAGCTTAGCAAGCTCGGGATTATATGAGCTTAGCTCAGCATTAATCATTCGGATATCCTCTATAGGATCCCTGCCCTCAGTAGATGCAGCATCAACCAAATGAATAATAACCTTAGTTCTTTCTATATGTCTTAGAAATTGATGTCCAAGACCCAGTCCCTCGGAAGCTCCCTCGATTAATCCAGGAATATCCGCTATAACAAAGCCGTCTCCATCTTCTAAATCAACAACTCCGAGATTAGGACTTGTCGTAGTAAAATGATAATTACCGATTTTTGGCTTGGCATTTGTTACTCTTGATAACAATGTGGATTTACCTACATTGGGAAATCCTACAAGACCTACATCCGCAATAACCTTAAGCTCCAGGCGAACATTCATTTCCATAAAAGCCTGTCCAGGTTGAGCGTATTTTGGTGCTTGCATTGTAGAAGTCGCATAATGCTGATTACCCTTGCCGCCTCGTCCGCCCTTTAAAATTAATATCCTGCGATTATCTCCGGACATATCGGCTACAACCTTACCTGATTCTTTCTCTTTAATAACTGTGCCAGGAGGAACTTTAAGAATAAGGTCCTTGCCGTCCTTACCTGAACATTGCTTTTTACCGCCGTCTTCGCCATTTTCGGCAGAATATTTCCTAATATAACGAAAATCAGTAAGAGTATTAAGACCCTCATCTACCTCGAAAATTAGATCTCCGCCTCTGCCACCATCGCCTCCGTCAGGGCCACCAGCCGGTACATACTTTTCTCTACGAAAGCTCACATGACCGTCGCCGCCTTTACCGGACCTTATATATATTTCTGCTCTATCTGCAAACATAATTTCCTCCATAACATTTCTATTATTACCATATACTATAATGCTCATTATAATCACATTTTAATGCAAAAACAATAAAAATGCATAAAATAACCCCAAATTCTTAATTCCTAGGAATTTGGGGTTTAATCACATGTGTCATTTTTATTTGCTTTCTACAGGATAAATACTAGCTTGTTTCTTATCCCTGCCTTTTCTTTCGAAACGAAGAACTCCGTCTACTAATGCAAATAATGTATCGTCGCCACCGCGTCCAACATTAACTCCTGGATGGATTCTTGTTCCACGCTGTCTGTAAAGAATATTGCCTGCAAGAACAAATTGACCATCAGCTCTTTTAGCACCTAATCTCTTAGACTCGGAATCTCTACCATTCTTTGTGGAACCAACACCCTTCTTATGAGCGAAAAATTGAAGGTTCATTCTTAACATGGTCTACACCTCCTATAATCAAATAATACTCTACGAAACCTAATTAGTTACCAACTTCCTTACTATCGTCTTACCTGTTACTGCTTAACACTTTGAGAAATCTTAATATATTTACCTGTATATTCCTCTGCAATTCCCTGTAGCCCAAGGGCTAGTGAACTAAGAAGAAGATTCCCATTGCTGCTTACAGGACCAACCATATGAAATTCTATGAAACCCTCATCCTCATCCTGCTTCAAATCAAATGTATCGTATGAAAAATGTTCAATAGAATTTATAGCATTAATTACTAGGGCTGATACTGCGGCACATACGATATCACTGCCATTTTCAGCATAATCTGCATGTCCTAACATCTTAAACCCTGTAATCAAATTTTCTGCATTTTTAAATATAGTTACTTTAATCATAACATTTACCTATGCATTAATCTTTTCAATTTTAACCTTGGTAAATGGCTGTCTGTGACCGTTTTTCTTGTGATATCCGGACTTTCTCTTGTATCTGTAGACAATAACTTTTCTGTTCTTGCCTTCTTCAACAACTGTTGCTGTTACCTTAGCACTTGCTACGGTAGGATTTCCAACAACCATTTCGCCGTTATTAACTGCAAGTACTTGGTCAAATGTAACTTCCGAACCTGCTTCTAATCCAAGCTTCTCAACTTTAATGATATCGCCTTCCGCTACCCTGTACTGTTTTCCACCAGTTGCAATAATTGCGTACATATGGCACCTCCTATTATCATTACTCGCCAACTTCGGTGTCCAAAAAACGGAACTTAAACCTCGCCGTGCGGCATACTAAAATATGTTAACACATACATAGTCAATTGTCAAACAAAAATATTTGGTACCTGGTACAGTCTGTTTCGGTACCTGGTACCAATTCAATCGGTACCAGGTACCAAATTCGGTGTTACATTTGCATCAGTAATCGTAAATTTCTCATCCTTGTAAATAACTTTTCCTTTAATAGCATTTATATAGACACCAGATGCTATTTCATCAAAGCTATAGACCATATGATCCTCAAATGTAAGTCCATCATCAAAATAAAAGAATTTTATCATACCAAAGCCTATATTATCACTATAAGTGTAATCAGCAAAAACTTCAGGAATATCGGCTACCAAGGGATATTCATACTGTCCGTGAGTCATCGGCTCTACAAGTTCTGTTTCGGTCAAATCCTCACGCTTAGCA
>JAQVQL010000175.1 GCA_028701595.1 Herbinix sp. | reverse complement strand
TCTGGCGGATATGATAAAGAAAAACTGTGTCATTGATCCCGAATTATATCAAAAATATGACGTTAAAAGAGGCTTGCGTGATATTAGTGGAAGAGGTGTGCTTACAGGACTTACTGAAATCTGTGAGGTACATTCTTATACCATAGTTGACAATGACTACATTCCTTGTGAAGGTAAACTTTACTATCGTGGTAATGATATTGAGGAAATTATTGATGGCTTCATCAAGGATGATCGCTATGGATTTGAGGAGGTCACATATCTTTTAATATTTGGTGAGATGCCGAATAAAAATCAGCTGGATAGCTTTATTAGTCAGCTGGAATTCTACAGGGAGCTACCACCAAGCTTTGTTAGGGATATTATCATGAAGGCTCCGAGTAGTGATATGATGAATACCCTAGCCCGTAGTGTGCTTACCCTGTATTCCTATGATGAGCAAGCGGATAATATCACCATAGAAAATGTACTTCGTCAGGGACTTCAGCTTATTGCACTATTTCCTCTTCTATCAGTGTACGGCTACAAGGCATACCGTCATTATCACTTTGGCAAAAGCTTGGTAATTCATCCGCCAAAGCCTGGATTGTCTACAGCAGAGAATTTGTTATACATGCTCCGTTCCAATAAGAAATACACTAGGCTTGAGGCTAAGATCCTGGATATTGCACTTGTACTACATGCAGAGCATGGAGGGGGTAATAACTCAACATTCACTACTCATGTGGTAACATCCTCAGGTACGGATACCTATTCTGCCATAGCAGCATCCTTAGGGTCATTAAAGGGACCTAAGCATGGCGGAGCCAATATTAAGGTTATGCAGATGTTTGATGATCTAAAGAATAAGGTTAAGGACTGGACTAATGAGGAAGAGGTATCAGGATATCTTGCCGATTTACTGAACAAGAAGGCTTTTGATAAGGCCGGTTTGATATATGGTATGGGGCACGCGGTGTATTCTATCTCAGATCCAAGAGCGAATGTATTCAAACAGTACGTAAGAAGCTTGTCTGAAGAAAAGGGAATGCAAGAAGAGTTTGCTCTATACGAAATGGTTGAGAAATTAGCTCCCGAAATCATCGCCAGAGAAAGGAAAATCTACAAGGGCGTCAGTGCCAATGTGGATTTCTATAGTGGCTTTGTATATCATATGCTAGGACTTCCTAAGGAGCTATATACACCCATATTTGCCGTTGCAAGAATATCTGGATGGATGGCCCATCGTCTTGAGGAGCTTAATAATTCAGGCAAAATTATTCGACCAGCTTACAAAAGTGTCGCAAAGCATAGACCATATGTGGCTCTTAAGGATAGAATTGATGAGACAGCAGTTTTATAGCAATTTGCTAGCAAAACTGAAAACAAGTTGACAAATATACATAATATTATAAAATGATTATAGGACCATTATGAGTTAATGAAATGAGGAATGATAATGAGGGTTATAGCTGGGAAAGCTAGAAGGCTTAATCTTAAAACGCCTCAAGGCTATGACACCAGACCAACTACAGATAAGATAAAAGAAACTCTTTTTAATATTCTTAACCCATATTTGGCTGATGCTGATTTTTTGGACCTTTTTTCAGGTAGTGGAGCAATAGGTATTGAAGCCTTGTCTAGAGGAGCTAAATATGCTGCATTTGTAGAAAATGACAGAGCCGCTTTAGAATGTATTAAATCTAACCTTAAATATACCAAACTGGATTCTTTGGCTGAGCTTTATTCCATAGGAGCTTTAGAAGCTATTAAAGCCCTAGAAATTAATGGTAAGGTGTTTGATATTGTTTTTATGGATCCGCCATATAACAGCGGTCTTGAACGAGATGTATTATTAGCCTTACAAAGCTCTAACATAATCTATTGTGATACAATAGTTGTGGTGGAAGCCTCAAAACAGACAAGCTTTGACTTTTTAACAGATACTAATTTCAGACAGATTAGAAAGAAGGAATACAAATCAAACCAGCATGTATTTCTTGAGATATGCACGAAAAGGCAGAAATAGTTTAGCTATTTGAAGTGCATGTTTTAATTACAGGAGGAAATATGAAGATTGGAGTCTATCCAGGATCTTTTGATCCGATAACATTAGGACACCTGGATATTATCATCAGAGCATCAAAGCTCGTGGATCATTTAGTTATCGGCGTACTTACAAATATATCAAAGAAAACCATATTTACTGTAGAGGAAAGAGTTCGATTTCTTAATTGGGTTATTAAAGAGAATAACTTAGAATCTAAAGTAAAAGTGGAATCCTTTAATGGCCTGTTGGTGGATTTTGCCAAGGCTCAGAATGCGTCATTCATTGTGAGAGGCTTACGAGCAGTTACCGACTTTGATTATGAGCTACAATTAGCCCAGACAAATCATAAATTGGTGCCTGAAATTGATACAATATTTTTTACAACAAGATTGGAATATTCATACTTGAGTTCGAGTACAGTTAGAGAAATAGCTAGTTTTGGCGGAGATATCAAGCAGTTTGTGCCGGAATGTATTGTACAGTCTGTATATGATAAATATAAAGCGATAGGGAGTGTTTGAACATGGGAGCAAGCAGGATTGAGCAATTGATAGAGGACATATATGAATTTGTTGAAAGCTGTAGGATGCAGCCGCTTTCAAGTACTAAGGTTATAGTACCTAAGGATGAACTATATGATCTTTTGGATGAGCTAAGGCTTAGAACACCGGACGAAATCAAGCGCTATCAAAAAATTATCGCCAATAGAGATGCAATAATAGCCGATGCTGAGAATAAATCAGAGCAAATACTTGCAAATACCAGAGATAAATCCAAGGAATTACTAAATGAGCATGAGATTATGCAACAGGCATATTATGAAGCCAATGAAATGATAATGCAAGCCTCTCAGGAAGCTGAAAAAGTTCGCAGGGAAGCCAATGAGGAGGCTGATCAGATTAGAACAGGAGTCCTTGTCTATTCTAATGATATATTAAGCGAATTAGAGAAGGTCGTGGCAAGCGTCTATGAAGCATCTCTATCCAAATATGATGGCTTTATTAATGCTCTAGGCAATAATCTAGGCATTATAAGGCAAAACAAGCAGGAATTGATGAATCAATTATATCCTGATAACACTGTGGCGGATAGTAATCCCAGGGAAGCTTATCAGGAAGAAGAATTTAATTTTGATGAGAACACATTTATTGAAGATATAGACCAGTAGTTTAGTTGATGAAAGAAACATATAGTAGAGAGAGCAAGGTTGCTATTAAGGCACTCAATAACTTTACAAAAAAATATATTTTTATGGATAGTCTTGATTCTCCAAATACACTTTTGGTTTGTGCCAGCCCGGACATTCCCCCAAAAGAAGCTAATAAGGAGACCAAGACTATTTTTATCTTGCTATCCATACGTATTCTGCATATTTGGCTAATGCCAGTTGTTACCTCAAGAAGACCCATGGCTATAGACTTATAGAAGCTAAAGCTTGGTCCAATTTCATTAATGATTTGTGCTAGTAAGGAAAAAAGTATAATATAGCCTCCTATTTTGGTGACTACCTCAAATCCGTTCATGATAGACTTATCCAATATATCAAAAGAAAATCTGACTGATTCATAATTGCTATTAAACGAAACAGATGTTATATTTATAGAAGAATTAATCTGTTTTCGTCTATCATGATGATTTTGAAAGATTCGGTAGATAATAGCACTTAGGATAGAGGAACCATATATAATCATAAATAGAGGAACTCTCATTTTGGGCATTTTTAACTGGTTTATGGCTATATAGCTCATAATAAATATAGGACTGGTATTGTTACACATACTCAGAAGAAAATGGGACTCCTTTTGACTTATTTTATTATCTGTGGTCAAATCTGCAACAGCCTTAGCACCCATGGGAAGCCCAGATAAAAATCCAATCAGAATCGGATAACAGCCATTTGGGCTAACTTTAAACAATCTGCCAATTACAGGATATAGTAGCTCACTTATTTTTCCCGCTATATTTATTCTGATTATTATGTTAGACACTATGATAAAGGGCAGCAGCGTCGGTAAGACATTAATAAACCACAGCATTAATCCTGAGCTGGCTCCCTTGTAGGATGCGTAAGGGAATAAAAACATTAGTATAAAAAAGAATAATATTGAACCTTTTAAAAGTTTACCTTTATATTTACTTATGAGCTTCATTTAACTATACCTTATGAGTTGCTTAATATAATCTATTGAGAAGAGAACAAGATTATTCTATGAATTAATATTAGAAAAATTTGAAAGGAGCTAGTATATGTCAGAAGCAGGAAGATTACAAAAACGGAGTGAGGTTGAAAAGCAATTTACCTGGGCAATTGAAGATTTATATGCTACAGATGAATTATGGGAGAAGGAATTTAATGAGTTAAGGGGAATGCTGCCAAAAGCAGTGGAGTATAGAGGAAGATTAGCTGAATCAGCAAAAACTCTATTGGACTTTTTTAAACTAGATGAGCAACTTGGTATGCTGATGGAGCGGGTATATGTGTATGCCAATCAAAAATATCATGAGGATACTGGAAATCCAGTATACCAAGAGTTAGCCGATAAGGCCGGAGTACTTATAGTGCAGCTAGAATCTGCTGTATCATTTGCAACACCAGAGATTTTATCTATACCAGAGGATACAATAGAGAGATTTAAAAAAGAAGAAGAGGACCTAAGGCTTTATGATTTTTTAATCAAAAACATCCTTCGTCGTAAGCCCCATATTCTTTCAGCAGAGATAGAGGAGATTCTGGCTGATGCAGGTGAGATGGCTTCTTCTCCTGATAACATATATTCCAAATTTAATAATGCCGATATTAAATTCCCTGAAATTGAGGATGAGAACGGGAAAACAATTAGGATTACCCATGGCAGATTCATACAGCTATTGGAGAGTAGTGACCGTAGAGTTAGAGAGGATGCATTTAAAAGCTTATATGAAACCTATGGGAGCTTTAAAAACACTCTTGCAGCAGCCTTTAGTTCTAATGTTAAGCAGGAATTGTTTTTTACTAAATCCAGAAATTATGGCTCCAACCTTGAGAAGGCTTTGAATGATAGCAACATTCCAACCACAGTATATACTAATCTTATAAATGCTGTTCATGATAATATGGGACTAATGCATCGTTATATCACTTTGAGGAAGAAGCTTTTAGGTTTTGATGAGCTTCATATGTATGATATATACA
>JAQVQL010000174.1 GCA_028701595.1 Herbinix sp. | reverse complement strand
TTGGACAGTTTTATTTATTGGTGGAGCTTCGGGAACAGGTAAATCAAGCATAGCATATGAAATTGCTAGGTTCTATGGCGTGAATGTATTGGAAGTAGATGATGTTCACATATCTATAGAAACAGTCACAACAAAGGAAAAATTTCCTGCAATACATTATTGGAGCACTGGTGTGGATTGGAAGGATATTGGAGTTGAAGGCAATGTTAACTGGTTGATTGATGTAGGTAAGGAAATGATTCCGGTATTAAAAGAGCTTGTAAACAGGCACCTTGAAGATAAAGTGCCTATAATTATAGAAGGCGATTTTATCAATCCCGAATTTACCATGTCTTTTGAAAATCCAGAGGTAAAATCAATCTTTGTAAATGAATCAGAGATAAATCAGATATTGCAAAATTATAAATTAAGAGAAGGTGGAGATTTACAACATTACAGGGCCGAAATAAGTATCGCCTATGGGAAGTGGATAGCAGATGCTTGCAAGCAGAATGGTATTAAAATGATTGAGTCAAGACCATGGGATACGGTGTTAACGAGAGTCATAAAGGCCTTACAGTAATTGAAGACTAATATAGATGATGTGAAACTAGTAATTTTCTGATTACCTAACATATATTATTACTAGATTAAAATAATTCGGGGTATGATTATGAATCGTAATAATTCTTCACAGGGAATGACTTATCTAAATGATAATATAATACATGTAGAAAATGCTTTGATTGAGGAGGTTGCTACAGACACCGGAAAGAGAGGCTATGTATTAATATCCTTTCAAGCAGGTGATGATAACAATATGATTTACATGCAGGAGGTCAGGCTTAATGTGGCGGAGGAGACTATTATTATAGATGAAGAGGGAAGACCACTTAATTTGTATGCTTTTGAAGAAGGGATGCGAATAGATGCTGATATTTCCGCTGCAATGACAAGAAGTATTCCTCCCCAATCATACGCCTATCGGGTGAAGGTATTATAGAATGAGATTTATGTGATTAATAAAAACGGATATATAGGCGAAAGTACAAAAAGTGAAATAGAATATGCGATAAAGACTGGAAAAGAGGTTGATTATTTGTATTAGAATAATCATTGATGTAGGAGAGGAAAAAAATGATAAAACTAGAACTGGTTAATGAATCAACATTTAAGAAAATTGTGGATATGAAACTGCCACCCGAACAGAATGCCTTTGTCGCGCCAAATGTCGTGTCTCTTGCGCAAGCATGGCTTTGTTACGACAACGCACGTCCCTATTCTGTATGTAATGATGATAATGTCGTTGGATTTATAATGTTAGATTGGGATGAAGGCGAGCGCTCAGTCGGCATCTGGAGGTTTATGATTGCACCAGAGCATCAAGGCAAAGGCTACGGACGGAAAGCATTGGAAGCTACAATCAAGCTTGCTTGTGAGGCTGGAACGATTGACTTTCTGCATCTGGATTATGTCCAAGGAAATCAAATTGCACGTGACCTGTATTATTCTCTAGGTTTCAGAGAAAACGGTGATATTGAGGATGGAGAAATTATTATGATATTACCATTGACCGATAATCCAAAGCTCGGAATGCTTACTGCTGACGATGATGATATGGAAGATTTTATTGAACTTATTAAATCGGAAAAAGAAGCTGGTACTTCCATACCTTTTGAATTTGAGGATTCTTCTTACATAGAGAAGGCAATTGAAGACGGACTCGTGAAACGCTTTACACTTATGGGGGATACGATTGGCCTTTCTATTAACGGAGTTATACTGATGGGTAATCAAAACCTTTCGTATCTGGAAGAGGCTAGGCAGAGGTTGTAGGACTGAATTAGCAGTTATTTGGATTAGATGGTTCATATTTGGGGTGAGATTCTCTGAATCTCACCCCTTTTTAATTCATATATTTTTTTATTATATTATATGTTGTATTTGGAACTAACTCTTTTATATCAGCAACATCATAATTGCTCATTTTCTTTCTAACAACTGATGCACTAATAAAGTCTTGATTATGCTTAAGTCTAGGAATACATATGAACTTTATTCCGTATTTGTTCAATTCCGTACTCATAGCATCATTATACTGCCTTGTAATTTTGTCTATTGGTTCTTCTCCTGCAAATCTAATCTTTATTTTTAAAGCCGGTGCAATCTTCTCTCCAAATATTCTTAAATCATTAGTTGCATCTATCCTTACATCTTGATTATCCTCTTTGTCAAAATATTCAGGAAATGTTAGTGAAGAAATAATAAATTGTCCGCTAGGAAGAACTGTAATATTGCTAAATTCTTTAACTCCTTCTTTAACCATATTAATTCTATCATCAAATGTAAAAAATGATCGATTCTCTTCAACAACGAAAATATATAGATAATCAACTTTTTTTATAGCTTGTTCAATTAAATACTTATGCCCATATGTAAAAGGATTACAATTCATAATGATACATCCAATATTTTTATTTCCCTTAATTTTATATCTTTTTATATAGTTTATATATTCCTTTAGCTCTTTATTTGAGCTATAATAGGTACTCTTACCTGTTTTTACGACTTTGTTTTTATCCTCTATATCATTTAATTTTGACATTTGTATTATTAATGAATCTAATGATTCTACAATATAATCTGATATTACTTCATTACCTACAGCATTTAAGTGAATAGTTGAATTTAAAAACCACCATCCGAAATTATGAGGAGCATTAAATAAAGAAGAAGACTCAAAGTAATTATTTTTGATCACTTTTTTAAATAGATTTGAAGTAAAAGTATGGTATGTTACCAAAATTACTATATCATTTTTCTTAAATTCTGTATTTTGAATATATTTTAAATCATTTATTAACCCTTCATATCCCGCTTCTCCTCCTGTTCCATAATTTAATACTTTTATTAATTCCGGATGTTTATTATTTAATTTATTTTGTATGTAGCTAGGTATCGTATATTCATCGGATACTCCAAATCCTCTTACTATACATGATCCATACATATGAATACAATGCTTGTATTTTACTGGTTGATAAAAAGTTTTTCTTATACCGTCTTTAACATTATAATACTCACCCTTATAATCAGCAGATTGAATATAAACTCCATTATTAATCAGTTTTGTTCCCTTATATCTAGTTTTTGCAAAATCATAACACCTTTTGTTATTTATGTATGCTTTTTTTAGATATTCGTCATTATTTAATAATTTACCTGATGTTAATCCTGCATTTAATATTTCTGTTTCTTCGCTACTTAAACCTAATATTTTATTTTCATCAGGTGCTTCAAATAATAAAAAAGTAACATCATTATTTGAAAGTTTTTTTAAACAATATCTAAAACGATTTAATGCATGAGCACTCATAAAAAACTTCTTAACTTTACTGTTATTACATCTATTCCCAATAAATATACTGAGTCTACAACTCATATAACTACAAACATATATTAAAGCTTCAATAAATTTTATTATTATTTTATTCTTCTTCATTTAATATACCTCGTATAAATTTTTTATTATTCACTGAATTTTTGGATTATAATGATCATAATTTTTAAAAATTGAGAGCCACATTATTTTGGATTAACTAATATCTATTTCGATTATTGGATTTTCCAAGGATTATATATATCCTATTTATTATATAGATATGCCGTTCAATGCGCAACTTTTATTTACTGTAAACAACCTTTTTGAAACAACCTTTTGTAGGAAAGCCTTTTGTAGGAAAATGACTCTATTTTTATAACGGGCGGTGAATTGTAAAACCATTAATTATCGTCGGACAACGTCATTCCTAAGATCTTGCAGTATCCAATTTTTATGGTTATCCGCACGCGGATAATCGGGAAAGCGTGATTCCTAAAAGCAAGGAATCACGCAGGAAGAATGGAAGATGCTCACTAGGTTCGCATCTTATTCGTCCCGACTCACTTCTACAATTACATAACATAAACAGAGGGCTATGTCACCTAACCGGTGCCATAACCCTCTATTAATATTAAGCGGATAACGGGAATCGAATATATGAGAAAGCTCGGGAAGGCCTTATTTAATGTTTGTCAGGTGACAAGGACATGGTCGCCAAGCGAAAGGCTATATACGTGCAAATGGTTGATAAGGAAATCGTAAGGCGTCTTTTGGTAGCCTTATCGATAGCTTTAATTATTTTAAATTAAACATAGTATAAGGATAAAGTATCCAGTTTGCTCACGGTAAAACGTTGGAAGACCTGTTGGTCATCTGAGAATCGTTGTATATATGTGTTTTATTTTGTAAACAAATGTGGTAGAATGTGCATTAAGAGATTTTTATATACATCAAATTAAAGTACAAATAATAGCAATAATGGGAAGTTGAAATTTAAGGTTTTGGAGGACGATTATGAAAATACAGATTAATGACAACATTATTAAGCATTATTTACGTAATGTTTATTTTATTAATGGACACAGTTGTGCAGGAAAATCAACAATGGTTAAAATGCTTTCTGAGCGATATGATATGATATTTTGTGGCGAAAATTATCATGATGCATTTCCAAGAGAGAAGCTCTCAAGATGGAAACAACCTGGCTTATGTTATTTTGATACAATGAGTGGTTGGGAAGAATGGTTAAATATGACACCAGAAGAGCATTGGAATTGGACAAATAATGTGTCACAGGAATGTATTGAAATAGAAATTTTAGAGTTATTAGGATTAGCGGCAAGTGGAAAGAAAGTAATAGTTGATACAAATATTTCTCCTGATGTATTACGTGAAATTTCAGATTATAACAATGTGGCAATAATGCTTTGTAATCCACCTGATATTTGTACGACACTTTTTTTTGAACGTGATGATCCGGATAAAAAATTTATGATGGAGCAAATTAAGTTGTGCAAAGATCCTGATGCAACACTCAAAAATTTTAATTCATGGGCGTTATATCATCCACCTATTGAAATTGACTGGAATAACACGGGGTTTTTCACGTATACCCGATCTGATTTTAAAACAGATACACGAGAAGAAATGCTTGAGGCATTGGCAAAACATTTTGGTCTTTGCAGAGAACAATAATTTGTAATGTAATGACAGTATAGAAGGTATCAGAAGAACTTCCTATTATGTTTAGAAAGTTGTGATGCTAGTTGAACAATCATGGATAATGAGTATGCTTTGAAGGCCGTCTACAATTGGATATTATTAACATGAATATATATTTTGCTGTTAC
>JAQVQL010000014.1 GCA_028701595.1 Herbinix sp. | reverse complement strand
TATGTTTACATCAAGTGATCTTAAAACTATAAATATTGCATATGTGCATGCCCATGAGGTACAGGATGTACAGGATGAAAATGCAATGAATTATTTAGAGGATGTATTAGAAGCAGCAGAGATATCTGAAGGGCTTCCATTATTTAATATAAGAAATTCCAATATTGAAGAAGCAAGTAATGCCCTTGAGGAAGATGAGATTGTCGCTTATATAGTTGGGGGCGAGGAAGCAAAGATATTTGTAAAAAGGAATGGTATAAGCGAGACTATAGTTAAATCATTTATTGACAGCTATAATCGGTCGACCTATACAATTCAAGCAATTCTTATTAAGAACCCAGATGCTTTAAGCCAGGGCTTACTGGATGATGTCATGGATTATAAAAGCTTTACTACTGAGGTAAAAAACGATGTAAAACCTGATGTAACATTAATCTACTTTTATGCATTATTGGCCATGTCTTGCCTAATGGCGGCTAACTGGGGATTGGATGAGGTTGTTAATATCCAAGGGAATAGATCCAGTCGAGGAGCTAGGATAAATGTATCACCGATCAGCAAAATGAAACTACTTATTACTAATATGTTAGCAGCCTTCACCATTCATGCGGGAAGCATCGCTCTTATGCTAATTTATATGATAAAGGTCCTAGAGATAGATTTTGGGGGTCATCTACCTCAACTGTTTCTGGCATGTCTTGTTGGCGAAATAATGGGACTTTTTTTAGGAGCAATTGTAGGAGTATGGGTAAATAAGAGCATCGGTGTACAGGGTGCCATAACAACTTCAATTATATTGGTTGGTTCCTTTCTTTCAGGAATGATGTTCGTAGATATGAAGTATCTTGTAGTAAAAAACGCTCCAATACTGTCATATATTAATCCGGTGAATCTTGTATCAGACTCCTTCTATAGCCTGTATTATTATGATAATTTTGATCGTTTCTATATGAATATTGGAATACTGCTTATTATGGTTGTAGTATTAGGTGTCGCATCCTATCTTGGCTTAAGGAGGAAAAGCTATGCAAGTATTTAAGACATATTTTAAATTAATGAAGAAGAAATCAACCGCCCTGATTTTGTATGGAATCATGTTTATTGCCATTACGCTTTTTGTTACCTTCTTTGTACTTGGAGACAATAGTAAGGAATTTTCTATAAGTAGGGTTCCAGTGCTACTTATAAATAATGATGGTGAAAATGAATTTGTTGAAGCATTTACATCCTATCTTGAAGGATATGTGAAATTCATTGATATAGAGGATAGTGAAGGAGCTAGAAAGGATGCATTATTCTATCATGAGGTGAGTTATATATTAACCATACCAAAGGGCTTTACCGATGGGTTTCTTGCTGGAGATGAGATTATGCTTATTAAGGAGATTCAACCTTATAAGATGGAGGCTGTGCAATCAGTTGATAGCGCAATCGACAATTATCTAAATATGGCAAGGATTTACATTAGCCATAATACAGAGTATAACATAACTGAGCTTATTGACTTCTTGAGAATGAATCCTGTGTCAGAAACCGAGGTTATAATAGACTCAGGCAAGAAAAAGGCCTTAGATGCAGCAGAATTTAATATCTATTTCTTTAACTATTTGGGTTATATTATGATAGTGTGCTTTATTCTAGGTGTTAGCACTGTTATGATGTCATTTCACAGCTTGGAGATTAGAAGAAGACAGTTTGCTTCCCCTGTATCATCTAGACGGTTTAATCTACAGCTTATACTCGCTAACCTGATGTTCGTCTTGGTTTATCTTGTCATATTTATTGTGGTTGGATACCTAACTAATCCGTTTCGTAAGCTTGACTTTGGCCTTGTGTTAATTTGGGTAAATGCCTTGATATTTGCCTTGGTTGTCCTTTGCATCAGCTACCTTGTTGGTATTACTGTCAAGGGAAAGAATGCTGTACAAGCATTATCCACAGCACTGTCCTTAGGATTGGCATTTCTAAGCGGGATGTTTGTACCACAAGAATTTCTAGGAACAGCGGTTATAAGAGCAGCAAGCTTTTTACCCTCATATTGGTATGTTAAGGCAAATAACACAATAGGAAGATTATCCAATTACAGTATTAAGAATCTTCTACCTGTAATTCAATACATGGCGGTTCAAATTGGATTTGTTGCAGTGCTTCTAGCCCTTATTCTTGTGGTTGCCAAGAGGAAGAGGCAGGTCGCTACTTGAGTAATTGCTTCGGTACCTGCTTTGGTACCTCGCTCTTTAGGTACCAGGTACCAACAAACGGTATCTGGTAGCAGTAAGAACAATTGTTCGAAAAACTATTGACTTAATTCCTCTGGTTTGATATAATTTTATCAGAACAAACGTTTGGAAACTGGAGGAAGAAGATGATTATTCAAGAAGGTATGTCAATCCAAAGGAAACTAGAGATTTTATCCGATGCTGCCAAGTTCGACGTGGCCTGTACCTCAAGCGGTGTAGACCGTAAGGGGAACGGGGCGGGTATCGGTAACAGTCTAGCCTGCGGTATTTGTCATACCTTTTCTGCTGATGGAAGATGTATTTCACTACTTAAAATTCTTTTTACTAATGAATGTATATTCGATTGCAAATACTGCATTAACCGTTCCTCCAATGATGTGGTTCGTGCCTCCTTTACTCCAGAAGAGGTCTGTGAGCTTACTATGGAATTTTACAGGAGGAATTATATAGAAGGATTATTTTTAAGCTCCGGAATCATGGTAAGTCCAAACCATACTATGGAGCTTATTTTAGATGCATTGAGAATGCTTCGGGAGGAACATCATTTTAATGGTTATATTCATTGTAAGGCAATTCCTGGTACTGATCCTGTCTTAGTCGAGGCTATAGGCTGGTACGCTGATAGGATGAGTGCCAATCTGGAGCTTCCTACAGCAAGCAGTCTTAAGCAGCTGGCACCTCATAAGAGCAGGAAGAACATTCTGAAGCCCATGCGGCAGATTCAGCTTAGACGAGAAAGTAATAATGAATATCTTGGCATATATGATGGGAGGCAACCAGCTGGAAATAAGGTTGAGAGCTTATTACTAAAAGATGATAATTCTGGCCGCAGTGATTCGGTATATAACAAGGTGATTAATAGTTACAATCAAAAACCTCATAAGGCAAATGATTACCCTATCGATAAGAAGGAGAATGATTTTGATGTCGATTTGCCTAATTCAAATAAAATTATTCCATACAGAAAATCACCGACAGGACGAAGCAGATATGTTCCTGCAGGGCAGAGCACACAGATGATTATAGGTGCCACCAATGAAAGCGATTATAATATCATGTCGGTATCAGAGACCTTATATGATAATTTTGACCTAAAGCGTGTATTCTATTCTGCTTTTGTCAATGTTAATGATGACAGTAATCTGCCATCTACAGTAAGTGGTCCTCCTTTACTTCGGGAGCATCGCTTGTATCAGGCAGATTGGCTATTGAGGTTCTATGGCTTTAAGATGACCGAGCTTCTTAATGAGAAGAATCCCAATTTCAATGTACTACTTGACCCGAAATGCGATTGGGCTCTTAAGAATTTAGAACAATTTCCGGTGGAGGTAAATAAGGCAAGCTATTATACCCTACTTAGAGTTCCAGGCATTGGTGTAAATTCTGCCAGGAGAATTACCGCTGCCAGGAAGAGTGCCGTTCTTGATTTTAAGGATTTAAAGGCAATGGGTATAGTTCTTAAGAGAGCTGTATATTTTATTACATGCAATGGCAGGATGATGTACCCGATTAAACTAAATGAAGACTTTATCACCAGAGAGTTATTAGCGGTTAAGGACAGACTTCCCTTTGGAATTGAGAAGGATATTACCTATAAGCAGTTATCCCTATTCGATGACAGAAGATTTCAGACTGATGACAGACTTATTCTACAACAATTTTCTCATGCTTAAGGAACAGATGTGAAGCACAAGTTATTTGTATTAGAAGGAGAAGTGTTATGAATAATTTTAAAATTTTCCAATGTGAGAATAGTATTGATGGAATCTTTACCGCGATTTACCAGGCTTGGAGTTCAGGATACGGACATGCTAATGTAAAGATTGAAGAGCAATGTGAGAGGAATAATTATAATAATATTGAATTATTTTCAGAGTATATTTTCGTTAAGACTAATTTAGAGCAGGCAATTATGGTATCTCGTTCTATTAAGTCTAAGATATCTCTGGAAGCTTATGAAATGGTATGTCGAGTTGCACTATCTGATTATAAGGGTAAAGGCGATTTGATTTATAGATTTTTGATTCTTGGCTTTCATATAGGAAGCAAGATCGTTGGTCACTTAAGCAATAAGGTTGTAAATCAAGTCTTTATGCTGAATCGTTATGTCAATGGTGAAGCTCATCATCTGCTGGGCTTTATTCGATTTTCTGAACAAGAAAATGGTATATTGACAGCTACAATCCATCCAAAGAATAATGTGATTTCGCTGGTGACTCCTCATTTTGCCGATAGACTTCCTAATGAAAGATTTGTAATATTTGATAAAAACAGGGATATCTGCTCCTTACATTTACCTGGGAAACCATGGATTATTGCAGAGTTTCCGGATATGGATTCAAGCGGATATGATATACCTGTAGATAATGAATATGAGAGTTTATGGAAAATATTTTTTGATAATATTGCTATTAAGGAGCGAGTCAATCCAAAGCTTCAAAGAAATAACCTTCCGATAAGATTTAGAAAGGATATGACAGAATTCGAGTATGTATAAATCAAAATTTGCGTGGAATACTAAGCGAGTAAATCGAAATAAAATATGTAGGAGGAGTATCCATGAAAAAGAGACTAAGCATATTCATAGCCTTATGCTGTGTTATTATGATTGCATTTACAGCATGTGCTGCAAATGACGGAGATACCAATGATCCTGACAGAGATGGTATCACGAATACAGATGATAACGGAGACTGGAATAACGGCACAACCGGAGGCAACAATAATGGAACGACCGGAGGTACTAATAACGGGACTAATGGAGGTAATAATGGAACGACCGGAGGTACTAACGGAACGACCGGTGGTAACAATGGTACAACAGGCGGAACAACAGGCGGAACAACAGGTGGTACTACTGGAGGTACTACTGGAGGTACAACAGGCGGTATGAATGGTGGAACAACGTTACCTTAAATGCTTTTAAGAAAGAAAAGAATCCTTCCGACGTAATTTGCTCGGAAGGATTTGTGTTATATCGGATGTGAATAAAACTATTTTTTCAAATGATTATATGCACAGCTTTTACATATACCTGTTATTTGAATTTGATGGTTCTTTATAGTAAAACCCTCAGCCTTTATATAATCTTCAATTTCATGTATAGGGCAGGAAGGAAGACTATAGGTTCTTTTGCATTCGTCACATATTATAAAGTGAGTGTGCTCATCATTATTTTCTTTATATAGATAGAATATTTCATTATCATTAAAGTGATGTTTTTCAATAAGGTCTTGTTCAAACAATTGGTCTATGTTCCTATATATAGTTGATTTTGCTATTCGCGGAAGCTCAGAAATTATTGCATCATAAATTTCATTAATAGACATAGGACGGCTTGCGTCCTTCAATATGGATATTATATGCTTCCTTTGCTTTGTATTTTTAACCTGCATATGCTCACCCTCTATTTTCACCAATGGTACCTGGTACCAAGAGTATACATCTTATTAAAGACTGTTTCAAGACCGGACGGCGTCATATTGGTTTTTTCTTTTTAGTATTTTTTCAAATATAAGTCCTGTAAGGAACCAGGCAGGAGCATAATCAAACCTAATCACTCCCTTAATATTAAATCTCGCTTTGCTGTAATCCCAAGGACAAGCTCTGTATTTTTTCAAAAGAACCCCTGTGGAGTACTCTGTCAAATATATTAATGCCGCATATACACCTCCTCTTAGAAGAGCATTTCTTTTTTCCAACCTTGAGCAAAGTGGACTTAAGCAGGTGGCCATTCCATAGATGGGAAACATCCATATTGAAGTGCGACATAAGAGAGTTCTGTCGTTATTCCTCCATTTCTTGATGGAGCTCAGACCTGTCCAGAAGCATTCAAGGCACCACCCACATAGACCACATATCATAAAATTTTTAATGAAATTATTTTTCATGAAGATAGTATTTGCTTTACATGGTTTTCCTATACTACGATTTATAGTCATGTTTGGCAAAATTCTGAAAGGATAGTAACAGTAGAATCGAGTATACTATTTTTATAAGAAAAACAATTTGTTGATAGGAGGTATCTATGCCTAAGGACTCTCAACCCGACAATAAAAGGACAAGAATAAAGAAAGCTAAAGGACAAACTCCGATTACAAGGGAGAATATGCAGAAGAATAAAAATGCTAAAAGACAATCCATTGAGCACAATGACGTATAGGAGGAGGTGAATTGGTTGGCTAAGGCTGGTATGAGAAGACCGGACCCAAGGGAACCTCATGGTACTGAGGGACATCAAAAAATGAGAATTCCAAAAAATATTGTAGAGCCTGTTCCTGAAATACAAGGAAAGGCGAAGTCCGGAAAAAAGAAGGCAAATCCCATCCAAGAATCATAAGATGGATAGGATTAATCAGATAAATCTGTTAATAAACGTAACTTTTAATCAGATAACAGGCCATTTGATTAATGATAAAGCACCATCAAATTATTTTAATAGCTTGGATAAGCAGCTAAGAAAATACCCCTTAAGTATGATTAGGGAATTAAAAAATGTAGAACAGTCTCCCACATATCATCCGGAGGGCAACGCATGGAACCATACTATGATGGTTGTAGATGAAGCAGCTAAGGTAAAGGACAATAGTGAAGACAGTAAAGTGTTTATGTGGGCATCGCTTCTACATGATATAGGAAAGCCTGATACGACAAAGGTAAGAAGAGGGAAAATAACCTCCTACGACCATGATATAGTAGGGGCAAGATTAGCTATTAAATTCCTTGAGTTCTATACTAGGGATTATGATTTTATAGATAAAGTTAGCAAGATGGTTAAATATCATATGCATATGCTTTATGTACTAAAGGGGCTGCCTTTTGGTAACCAGGCAAGGATGATTGAGGAGACAAACATCCATGACATTGCACTACTTTGTAAATGCGATCGCTTGGGGAGGATAGGTGCTGATATAGAGGCAGAGCACAATAATTATAAAGAATTTATAAGAGTGCTGCGCAATAACATTTAGGGTATCTAATAAACGGTACCTGGTACCTTTTTAATTGGTAGCAGGTGCCGTTTTTAAGTGCCCTAGTATACTGTTTATAGCACATTATAGACTTTTTATGGCCTTGCAGAAAATATACTAGCTTTTTTTGTAGATTTATCTTATAATAAAATATGAATTATTTTATGTAAATTTATGCACGATATTATCTACATAGCCGTGTTCAGAATGAAAAAGAGGTTCAATAAATGACAGATAACCATATACACACCATTACAAAAAAAGTCAAGCTAGCTGATTCTATATATCTAATGGATGTCAAAGCTCCGAGAGTAGCAGCCCATTGCTATCCGGGACAGTTTATCATACTTATTGCAGATGAAAAGGGTGAACGTATACCCTTGACTATTTGTGACTATGACAGAGAAGAAGGCACTGTTACAATTGTCTTTCAGGCCTTAGGAGGATCTACGAAATTATTAGCCGAATATGAGGTGGGAGAAGCATTTCGTGATTTTACAGGCCCACTCGGACAGAGGTCAGAGCTTGTGAACATGGCAAGTGAGGAACTTAGCAAAATGAAAATCCTTTTTGTGGCTGGTGGCGTAGGAACTGCACCGGTTTATCCCCAGATGAAATGGATGAAGGAAAACGGCTATGACGCCGATTGTATAATTGGTGCAAGAAACAAAGAGCTTATCATTCTTGAAGACCAAATGAAGGAGTATGCTAAGAACGTATTTATAACTACTGATGATGGTTCATATGGCATGAAGGGAAATGTAAATGAAGCCATCAAGCATCTGATTAACGAGAAAAAGCAACATTATGATTTAATTGTTGCTATTGGTCCCATGATAATGATGAAGTATGTATGCATATTAACAAAGGAACTAGGTATAAGGACGATAGTAAGTATGAATCCCATTATGGTAGATGGCACCGGTATGTGCGGAGCTTGTAGACTTACTATTGGTGATGAGATAAAATTTGCCTGTGTAGATGGACCGGAGTTTGACGGACATTTAGTTAATTTTGATGAGGCAATGAAACGACTTTCAATGTATAAGACAAAGGAAGGGAAACAAAAGCTCCGTGAAAGGGAGGGAGACACCCATCATCATAAGGGCTGTGAATGCCATAATGAATAGGAGCAGCGACTAGGAGTATTCCTTTGTGAAAGACAGTATAACAGCTATAGTATTTAGTGGAGGATTTTATGGATGTATTAAAAAAGGTTCCGATTAAAGAACAGGATCCGGGTGTCAGAGTAAGAAATTTTGATGAAGTATGCCTGGGTTATGACATAGATGAGGCAGTAGCGGAGGCTACACGTTGTATTCAATGTAAAAATCCAAAATGTGTTAAGGGATGTCCGGTGGCTATTGATATTCCTGGATTTATTCATGAGATAGTTAATAAGGACATTAGTAAGGCTTTTCAAGTTATAAATAAGTATTCTGCTCTACCTGCTATATGTGGAAGAGTGTGTCCTCAGGAATCCCAGTGCGAGCAAGTATGTATTCGTGGTATTAAGGGTGATCCTGTATCCATAGGTAAGCTGGAAAGATATGTTGCAGACTGGGCGAGGGAGAACAATATAAGACCAGAAGCTCCCAGTAAGAAGAATGGAATAAAGGTAGCTATTATTGGCTCTGGACCTGCGGGTCTAACATGTGCCAGAGAAATGGCAGAGTTAGGTTATGATGTAACCATATTTGAAGCCCTACATGAACCTGGCGGGGTATTAGTATATGGAATCCCTGAGTTTAGGCTTCCCAAGGAGGCGGTAGTAAGACCAGAGATTGAGAATGTAAAGGCTATGGGCGTTAAGATTGAGACAAATGTAATTGTCGGTAAATCTGTAACCATAGACGAGCTAATGGATGAGGAAGACTTTAAGGCTGTATTTATAGGAACAGGTGCAGGCCTCCCTAATTTTATGGGTATACCTGGCGAGAATGCTAACGGTGTGTTTTCTGCTAATGAGTATCTTACAAGAAGCAACCTGATGAAGGCATTTGATGACAGCTACGATACACCGATTATTACAGGAGATAAGCTCGCTGTTGTAGGTGGTGGTAATGTGGCTATGGACGCTGCAAGGACCGCTAAAAGACTAGGCGCAGATGTTACGATAGTATATAGAAGAAGTGAAGCAGAACTCCCTGCAAGGACAGAAGAGGTTCACCATGCCAAGGAGGAGGGTATACATTTTCAGCTATTAACAAATCCCAAGGAAATATTAGTTGATGAAAATGGATGGGTTAAAGGGATGAGATGTGTAAGAATGGAGCTTGGAGAGGAAGACCGCTCTGGTAGAAGAAGACCAGTCGAGATAGAGAACAGCAAATTTATTCTGGAGTTAGACACTGTAATTATGTCATTGGGAACCAGTCCAAATCCACTTATTTCATCTACTACAAAAGGACTTAAGAGTAATAAATACGGATGTATAGTTGCAGATGAGGCTACTGGAGTAACATCAAGAGAAGGTGTGTTTGCCGGTGGGGATGCAGTAACTGGTGCCGCTACGGTTATATTAGCTATGGGTGCTGGTAAGTCGGCAGCTGAGGCTATGGATAAATATTTAAGGGATTTGCAAAAATAGATATTTGGAGGAAAAATGAAAGAACTTTTAGGTAATCAGACAAGTGTATTATTAATGGCGATTGCTTTTATAGCAATTCTATTGTTATTAATCTTTGTCTTTTTTAGAATAGGGAAGTTAAGGAGAAAGCTTGATGAATCATATCAGCAAAATGCGAATATCAATTCGGATTTTAAGAAGCTTGAGTCGATGTATCAAGACACCCTTTTATCATATAATAAGCTTAACACCCGATATGATGAGCTACATAAAAACAGAGAAAGTATAATGAAACTTGCTTATACTGACCACTTGACTGAGCTTCCGAATAGGATTGCATTTATAGAAATGCTTGATAATATTATGGTGACATTACGAAGCGAAGAAATCATAAGCATTATGGATATTGATCTTGATAATTTTAAGAACATAAATGATACACTCGGTCACTCATATGGTGATGAATTGTTAATAGATGTTACTCATAGACTAAGGCAGGTATTAGATGAGAACGACTATTTGTCAAGAATCGGTGGTGACGAATTCATAATTCTCACGCAGAACCTAAAGGACACCGCAGGCTATGAAGAAAAGATTAAGAAGGTTAGAAATGTATTTACATTCCCCTTTGAGCTGTCCTCAAAGGAATATTTTATTACTGTAAGTATAGGAGTTGCCTTTGCGCCAAAGGATGGTAGGACAGGACAGAATTTGATAAAAAATGTTAATTCAGCCATGTATGTGGCAAAGGCTAATGGAAAGAACACATATGCATACTTTGAGCATACATTTAATCAGATGCTCACAGATAAAATTGAACTCCAATCCGAGCTTAGGAAGGCAATAGAAAAGCAAGAATTTGTTCTCTTTTATCAGGCACAGATGGATCTTGTGAATAAAAAGGTCTTGGGCTTTGAAGCGCTAATTCGATGGAATCATCCAAGTAAGGGATTGTTATACCCGAACGACTTTATATATCTTGCAGAGGAATCCGGTTTGATAGTACCCATAGGAAAATGGGTATTAAAATCAGCCTGCCTTCAGCTAAGTGAATGGGTGAATATGGGATATAATGATATTAGTATGGCTGTCAATTTGTCTACCAGACAGTTTAGGGACAAGGATTTCGTACAGATGGTGTTTGATGTAATTGAGGAAACAGGGATTGACCCGAAGAAGCTTGAGCTTGAAATAACTGAATCTGTCGCTTTGGAGAACTTGGATTATACTATTTCCACGATTATGGAATTGAAAGCCATAGGTGTAAGATTTTCTCTGGATGATTTTGGAACAGGCTATTCTTCTATGAGTTATTTAAAACGTCTTCCTGTAAGTAATCTGAAAATTGATAAGAGCTTTTTGGACACTGTTATGGATGATACTAGTGATCAAAAAATTATACAGGCTATCATATCCCTAGCTAAGAATCTTGATTTACATGTTATTGCTGAGGGTGTGGAACGGTCTGACCAGGAGCAATTTTTACAGAGTTCTAATTGCAATATTGCACAGGGCTTCCTTTATAGTAAGCCGGTACCTAAGGAAAGAGCAGTAGAATTTCTTAACAGCATGAACTTCTAGGAGTATAATATGAGGAGTCAAGGTCGCAAATATATATTTATAATTATGCAATTGATTCTCTATGGTGCATTTCTTACAATGGACATATTAGAAAGTAATATTCCACTCTCCAATAAAATTAAATTTGCAGTAGTTGTCCTATGCTTTATATATGCAATAAATATAGGCTTGAAAAATCGCAGCAGGGAGCATAGATTTCTTATTTATGCTCTTGCCTTCACGGTAGTGTCTGATATGCTCATACTGTTATCGGACTTTTATTTATATGGTGTAATGACTTTTATATTGGCTCAGCAGCTCTATGGAATGCGAATAACCGAATTGAATAAAAGAGAACTAGATACTATTAGCCCAAAAAGTCTTCATAGGGATTTTGCTATAAGACTTTTATATCAAGGGACTTTTGTCTTTTTATTGGGTATTCTATTATGGTTGGCAAATGTGAATATAGATGCTTTATTAGCGGTAAGTATATTCTATTTTATTAGCATCTGCACAAATGTGCTGCGAATCCTTAAGCTCTCCGTAAAACATTATGATAGAAAAGATATTATGTATTTTGCCATAGGTATGGTCTTGTTCTTATTATGTGATATAAATGTAGGATTATTTAACTTGTCTGGTTTTCTACCGATTAGCTCAGCATATGAAGTGGTATATAATATTTCATCAATACTTATGTGGACATTTTATGCTCCTTCACAGGTATTCATTGCATTAAGCAGTGATTGAATTTGACATATATCACAAAAATTACTGAAAATATTATGTAAAAAGATGTAAAAATATGCTTGCTTATGGCAAGCTATTTTGTTATAATCTGTCTATCAAGCTTATTCATTCTATAATCCAATCATATTTCTTACTTTTCTAAAAGTATCAATTCAAATCCCAAACACTAAAGGAAAATACAATTTAATAAGGAGGAATGCAATTAATGATAAGTGCTGTAAAAGAAGAAGTACTTGACTATACTTCATTTGTAAGCTTTATCAAGGACGAAGTTACAGACAGGATGGGACAAGGCTATAACATAAGGTTATTCAAGGTTATGAAGAATAACGCTCTTGAACTAGACAGCTTGGTTGTACTTAAGGAGGGGGAGAATATCGCTCCAAATATTTACCTGAATGCTTATTATGATTCATATATTGAAGGAACCCCACTAACAGAAATACTTGATCGCTTATGTATGGTATATTCGAATTGTGCAATACCTATAGTTCAGCCTGATTTTGAATATAGCCTAGAGCTTATGAGGTCATATATTTTCTTTCGCCTAGTTAGTCTTGAAAGGAATAAGAAGCTATTAACGCAGGTTCCACATTTTAAGTATCTTGATCTTGCCCTAACATTTCATTGCCTGGTACGCAGCGAGGAGGAGGGCATAGGTACGATTCGTATTACTAATGAACATATAGAGACGTGGGGTATATCCTGTGATGAGTTAAGGGAGCTTGCAGAGGAAAATACTAAAAGACTCTTCCCACCTGTCATTAAGACCATGGGAGAGGTAATACAGGGGCTCCTATACAAAGATGAGGATGAGGAGATTTTAGACTTTATGTCGAAGGATGAAGATATATATCCCATGTACATACTTACAAATCAAAAGGGTATTAACGGAGCTTCATGTATGATTTATAAGGATGTTATAAAGGAATTTGCACAGCTTATCAAGTCAGATATTTATATTCTACCCAGCAGCATACATGAAATCATTCTAATACCTCTTGAGGGCTCAGAGGATAAGGAACGCTTCAAAAGAATGGTTATTGATATAAACAGCTCCCAGGTTCCAGCAGATGAGGTGTTATCTGACAGCGTTTATATGTATTCCCTAGAGAAGGATGCAATTGTTTTGTAGAAAAATTACCTGTATTTGTTTATATATGCCATTGACTGCTATTTCAATTTATTATAAAAAAAATTATGCACATTTTGTTAAATATAATACTATTTTTTATTTCCTTATTTTTTATAATGTGCTATAATAATTAATTGATGGACAAAAACATTATTTTTGTTAGCATTTAAAATTAAGGAGGACATTTCAATGGCAAGGAAAATGAAAACAATGGATGGTAACAATGCAGCCGCTCATGTTTCTTATGCATTTACTGATGTTGCAGCTATCTATCCAATTACCCCTAGCTCAGTTATGGCCGAAGTAACTGACGTATGGTCAGCTCAAGGCAGAAAAAATATATTTGGGCAAGAGGTTAAGGTTGTTGAGATGCAGTCTGAAGCAGGTGCAGCAGGTACGGTTCATGGCTCATTAGCAGCCGGTGCACTAACCACTACTTATACTGCATCACAGGGTTTATTATTGATGATACCTAATCTTTATAAAATCGCTGGTGAGTTGCTTCCGGGTGTGGTTCACGTATCAGCTCGTGCATTAGCTAGCCATGCATTATCAATATTTGGCGATCATTCCGATGTATATGCATGCCGTCAAACAGGTACTGCTATGCTTTGTAGTACAAATCCACAGGAAGTAATGGACTTAGGCGCAGTAGCTCATTTGGCAGCTATTAAGGGAAGATTACCCTTTATACATTTCTTTGATGGTTTTAGAACTTCTCATGAGATCCAGAAGATCGAAATGTGGGATTATGAGGATTTAAAGGATATGGCTGATATGGATGCTGTCGATGCATTCCGTCGTAGATCATTAAATCCAGAGCGTCCGGTACTTCGCGGCTCCGCTCAGAATCCTGATGTATTCTTCCAAGCAAGAGAAGCATGTAATACATATTATGATAATATACCCAGTATTGTAGAAGAGTATATGGATAAGGTTAATGCTAAGATAGGTACCGATTATAAGCTCTTCAACTATTATGGTGCTAAGGATGCTGATCAAGTTATAATTGCTATGGGCTCCATAAGCGATACAATTGAAGAGACCATAGATTATCTAAATGCCAACGGACAGAAGGTTGGTCTTATAAAGGTTCGTCTATACAGACCTTTCTGCGCTGATCGTCTACTGGAGGCTATTCCTTCTACAGTGAAGAAGATTTCTGTTCTTGACAGAACCAAGGAGCCTGGATCATTAGGAGAGCCTTTATATCTTGATGTTGTAACATCTCTTAAAGGCACTAAGTTTGAGAGTATTCCTGTATTCAACGGCCGTTATGGTCTTGGATCAAAGGATACAACTCCAGCACAGGTAGTTGCAGTATATAATAATACTAATAAGCAGACATTCACAATCGGAATCAAGGATGATGTTACAAATCTATCTCTTGATTTAGAGGAAAGCCCTAATACATCTCCTGAAGGAACAATTAATTGTAAATTCTGGGGTCTTGGTGCTGACGGTACTGTAGGTGCCAATAAGAACTCTATTAAGATTATCGGTGATCATACTGATATGTATGCTCAGGCATATTTTGATTATGATTCAAAGAAATCCGGTGGCGTTACCATGTCCCATTTGAGATTTGGTAAGAAGCCTATAAAATCAACCTATCTTATATCAGAGGCTAATTTCGTAGCATGCCATAATCCTTCTTATGTTAGAAAATATAACATGGTTCAGGAAATTAAGGATGGTGGTATATTCTTACTTAACTGTGGCTGGAGTATGGAGGAGCTAGAACAACATCTACCCGGACAGGTTAAGCGTTATTTAGCTGAGCATGACATCAAGCTCTACACTATAGATGGTATCAGCATTGGTAAAGAAATTGGTCTTGGCGGCCGTATTAATACGGTTCTTCAAGCAGCATTCTTTAAGCTGGCGAATATTATTCCAGTTGCCGATGCAGTAAAATATATGAAGGATGCAGCTACAGCTTCCTATGGCAGGAAGGGTGAAGCTATCGTTAAAATGAACCATGATGCAATTGATCGTGGTATTACCGATGTGAAGGAAGTTAAGGTTCCCGAGGATTGGAAGAATGCTAAGGATGAGGAGCTTCATGCTAAGGCTACCGTAGGAAATAAGGATGTTGTAGACTTTGTCAATAATGTACTTACTCCTATAAGTGCTCAGCGTGGTAATGAGCTTCCTGTATCAGTATTTGTAGATAATGCAGACGGTACACTTCCTCAGGGCTCATCAGCATACGAGAAACGCGGTATTGCTGTAGATGTTCCTAACTGGATTCCTGAAAACTGTATTCAGTGTAACTTCTGTTCCTATGTATGTCCTCATGCAGTAATTCGTCCTGTGGCTATGACAAAGGATGAAGCCGATAAGGCTCCAGAGGGAATGAAGAAGACTAAGATGACAGGTATGCCTGAGATGGAATTTGCCATTACAGTATCCGTACTTGATTGTACTGGCTGTGGCTCCTGTGCAAACGTATGTCCTGGAAGAAAGGGCGAAAAAGCACTTGTTATGACTCCTTTAGAAGAGAAGGTTTCAGAGCAGAAGAGCTTTGATTATGGCTTCTCACTTGACGAGAAACCTGAAGTTAGTGAGAAATTCAAGGATGTTACTGTTAAGGGTAGTCAGTTCAAACAGCCTCTATTACAGTTCTCAGGAGCATGCGCAGGCTGTGGTGAGACACCTTATGCAAAGCTTGTAACACAGCTCTTTGGTGAGAGAATGCTTGTAGCTAATGCAACTGGATGTTCATCTATCTGGGGCGGCTCAATGCCTTCCACACCATATACGGCTGCTAAGAGTGGAAGAGGACCTGCTTGGGCAAACTCATTATTTGAGGATAATGCAGAATATGGCTATGGTATGATGCTTGCTCAGAGCACCTTAAGAAACAGATTAAAGAGTAAGGTAGAGGGGCTTGTGGCTACAACTGCTAATGCAGATGTTAAGGCTGCTGCAGAAAGATATCTAGAAACCTATGATAATGGTCGTGAGAATTCTGGTGCTACCATTGCTCTTGTAAGAGCACTTGAAACATGTGGATGCGAAGCATGTAATGATATCTTAAAGGATAAAGAATTCCTATCCAAGAAGTCACAGTGGATATTTGGTGGTGACGGATGGGCATATGATATTGGCTTTGGTGGTCTAGACCATGTTATCGCCAGTGGACAGGATGTTAACATCCTCGTATTTGATACAGAGGTTTATTCCAATACAGGCGGACAATCTTCTAAGTCAACTCCTACCGGAGCAATTGCACAATTCGCAGCTGCAGGTAAGGAAGTTAAGAAGAAGGATCTGGCACAGATAGCTATGAGCTATGGTTATGTATACGTAGCACAGATAGCTCAAGGCGCAGACTATAACCAGACCATGAAGGCACTTGTTGAGGCAGAAAGCTACAATGGACCTTCCATCATCATTGCATATTCACCATGTATCAATCATGGTATAAGAGGTGGAATGGGTATAGCTCAGACAGAAGAGAAGAACGCTGTACTTTCAGGTTACTGGCATAATTTCCGCTACGATCCAAGATTAATTGTAGAAGGAAAGAATCCATTCCAGCTTGACAGTAAGGCTCCGACACAGGAATATCAAGATTTCTTAAAGAACGAGGTACGTTACAGCTCACTCGTTCGTCAGAACCCTGAAAGGGCTAAGGAGTTGTTTGAGAAGGCTGAGAAACAATCTGCAGCTAAATACGAGCACCTTAAGAAGCTTGAAGCATTATATTCTGTAAACGAAGAAAATTAATAAATATTAAGACCTTTATGAAGGCAAGGGACGTTGATACTGATACGTCCCTTGTCTTTTTTTGTTCGGCACAACAAGACAGTGTGAGGCTTCCCTTGTCTAAAGACATGGTGACCTTTTCCTTGTCTTCCACCTATGTATCGTGGTAAAATTTAATCATTATAGCAAAGTGAGGAAACTGATATGAAGACATATAATACAATAATGCTTGATGCGGATGATACTATATTTGATTTTGTCGCTTGTGAGGGTGAGGCTATAAGGCATGCTTTCGAGCGCTTTGGATTACAAATAAATGAAAATATAAGAATGGAATACTCCAAGATTAACGAGGATTTATGGAAGCAATATGAAAAGGGTTTAATAGATAAAAAGACTGTCATTAATCAAAGGTTTAGGATTTTATTTGATAGATTTGATATTGAGGGTAATAAAAATGGATTTGAGGAGGTATACCAGGAGCTTCTTGGGATGCAGCATATCTTAATAGATGATGCAATAGAAGTGCTTGAATACCTTTATAATAAATATGATTTATATATTGTAACGAATGGACTGACCGAAACTCAGCAAAGAAGATTACATGAATCTGGTATAGAGAGTTATATGAAGAGAATTTTTATCTCAGAAGAAACAGGTTTTCAAAAGCCTATGAAGGAATATTTTGATTACTGTTTTGAAAGAATTGATAATGTAAGAAGAGATGAGGCTATAATTATCGGAGATTCTCTGTCATCTGATATAAAGGGTGGAAATAACGCAGGAATTACAACATGTTGGTATAACCCCAAATCATTGATAAATAATACTGATTCAAAGGTGGATATTGAGATTAAGAAACTGAAGGAGCTATGCGAGATATTGTAACAGACTAGGAACTGCGGACTACAGACTAAAGACTACAGAAGGGAAACACATTATGCATGAAAGACATGTAAACATATTATGCATTACAAATAGCATATTTAATATTAGAAAAATAGAATAGTACTAAGAACTCTACCTATGGACCCTAGGGGATGTGACTTGGAACGATTTTGTCTTTTATATCGTCTAATTTTAAAGATAAGATACATAAGCATCTAATCTATTATTCAAAGATTGGTTTATAGGAGGAGTTATAATGAAAAAAATCGGATTATTTATTCTCATGCTATTGATATTTGGAATTATCCTAATTGGGTGTAATAATCAGACACCCTTGAAGGATGGCGCTAACGATAATGGTGTTATTAATAATGAAGATATAAATAATGATGATGCTACTAATGATAAAGCTACAAAGGATGATAATGTTAAATATCGGGTATTTGAAGCTACGGTTATTAATTCAGTGGAAGGATTGCTCATTTCCCCCGACAAGGATACTGTCGCATACAAATCATCAGATAAGATTTATGTGGCAACGAATGATGCCGAGATTTTTGATGATGAGAACAATATAGCAGATTTAGATATATTAAAACCGGGTGACAGAATAAGAATATCCTATGATGGACTAATAGAAGAATCATACCCTGCACAAATTACTGCAGATAAGATTGAACTAATCGGACATAATTATGTAATTGATGGGTTTCTTGCTTTAATAGACGATATATATCAAGAGGACGTTGGGCTAAATGGTGGTATTACCATGATTGGATTTGATACTACAGATTGGACTATGATTTCTGAGATTGAAACTGAGATTATCTTAGCTAATGTAAAAGAGAAATACAGGCTTGAAGTAATTGTGGGCACATTCGATGAATTAGCTGAGCAAGAGCTAATTGATAAGGATAATCTTTATTTTGAGAACGGCATCCTGATTGAGATAAATGATATTGAAATCAATAATGACAAGGATAAAATAAAGTGCTCTATTAAGAAATGGAGAAGTGGACTTGGAGCCATTGGATGGGATGCAGAGGCTAAGCTTGATAAGGACACATGGGAGATAAAAAGAAAAGCTATGTGGATTAGCTAATGTAATGAATTGTTTTGTATACAAACCTAAGGATAGGAGGTACACTATGAGGAAAAACTTAATATTATCGCTAGTATTCTTAATATGTGTATACGGCTTTATAGGATGTGCATCAGATGTATCTAATGAAGATAAATCTTTTGCAGATAATTCATCTTCAGATACACCAGATAAGAAATTGGACAATGACAATCCTTTAGACAGCACCACTAAAGGGTTAGATGAACTAGAAGGTGTATGGATGGAAACAGAATATGAAACATATGATACAGGGACTACTGATGTACGAGTAAAATGGTACAATACCCTAAATGATAGTATTATGTTTGGTGAATTCTTTACACTAGAAGAAAATGATAATGGTACATGGAAAATTGTAAGCAAGGAAACAAATATTAATTATGGGTTCAATGCTATAGGATATGGATTAAGCTCAAATGATGCTCGCTGGCATACCTATCATTTGATACCCTATACAGATGGTCTATCGTCGGGAGAATACCGTATATCAGCAGCATTTAGGAGAGAGACACTAGATGGGAATGATTATGGACCTGGAAATTATCCTGAATACCAAATATATGGATATTTTACTGTTGGAGACAAGATGATAAAGAGAGATTTGTCTGTCCTAGACGATACAAAGACAGAGTATCTCAACGATGAATATAATTTTGCTATATATTTGCCGAAAGATTGGGAGGGACTTACAGTTAGTAGATCCCAGGAAACGGGAGATAAGGACTTGGATGAATTGTTTAATAAGATTGATGAAGAGTTCCTAGTAGTGAATATAAGACATCCAAAATGGACCAAGGAGGAGCCTTACCAGGATATTTCCATAGCTATATTTAGAGCTAATGAATGGAATGAAAATGTTTCCGATGCAGTAGAAGGTGACTTCGATTTACTTCCTCTTAATATACCAGGAGGTGGGTATGAATATGTCTTGCGATCAAATCCTACGGCTTATAAGAGCTCCCTTAAGGGATATAGTGAGGTCATGGAAATTATCGGGGATGATCATTTCAACAGCCTTGTACACGAATATTAAAACTGATACTAAATAATTTGTTTTTTCTTATCATCCGCCTTAAGAAATTGTCCTGTCTTCCCCATATGATAGGCAAGGCGGATGATTTCTTTTTCTTCCACAGTCATTTCTTTGGAAAACATCTTTTCTAGTTGTGAAATAAGCATGGGAAAATCCAGTGTCATTTTAGGAGGTCTAATTGCTTTCAGAGCTACAGTCTGATCGTATCTTCTTGGCTTTACCTCAGAAGTATGGACTTTTTTGAATACCTCAGCAGTATAAAGAGCATCATTTAGTGCATCATGGAATGCATATGATACATGGATATTTAAGGCTTCTACGCAGTATTTAAGGCCAAGAGGCTTCCTCTTTGACTGGCCAAGATGTACTGAAGTCAGGGGTTGAATATTGATATATCTATTGGGTAACAGTTTCACATCTAGCTTATGATAAATTGCGTTTCTTATAAGCTCCTTCATATCCGTCATTCCCCATATACATAAAACCACCTCGGGTTCATTTACAAACTCTATAAATTCTTTATAGACCTGACTATAGGTCTGTTCTGATTCTAGGCTATCGGTTGTTATACCAGTAAGCTCAGTTATAAAGTCACTGATACGAGAGTAAATAGATGGCTTTACAAGACGGCTAAAGGTTCCCACCGTATTAAATTTCTCATCCAGCTTTACCGCTCCAAATTGGATAATCTCTAAGGGATATTTGCCCTTTCTATCAGGTGAATCAGGCAAAAGACTAGGGAGTATTAGGGAGTCTGGGTCCTGATTAAATTCTAAATCAAATACGATATAATGCATGTAGTCACCGCCTTATTTTATATAAGTGAGTCATTACGATTAATTATAGCACAAAAAGCTGCGTAATATTAATCGTCTTATGAAAGAAAACAATTCA
>JAQVQL010000013.1 GCA_028701595.1 Herbinix sp. | reverse complement strand
GATTACGATTATTATTAGTGGTAGACCGTTGATTCTAGAGGAAAATGGACAGTTACCTGTATACTATAATTATAAATCATCCTATCAAGCAATGAACTATGTGGACTACAAACGAAAAGCATTGTTTAAATTTGGATATGGATTGGATTATACAGAATATATCTACCGAGAAAAAAACTTTCTGAGTATACTATTACTGTGGAACAATTAAAGAAGGATGGACTCAGAGTGACATTTGAGGTAGAAAACATAGGTAAAATTAAGGGTTACTGCGTTCCACAGATTTATATACGGGATTTACAGGCTTCTGTAACCCGAAGAACGTTAGAATAAAGGGTTTTCAAAAGGTGAAATTAGAGGCAAATGAAATAAAGAAAATTGATATTTTATTAGAATAGCATGAGCTTGCCTAATATGATGTTAATATGAAATTTGACATTGAACCGGGAGATTTTCAAATTATGATAATGGATAAAGGTTCTCTTATTTGGAAAACAGAGCTACAGGTCATATGATTATTAAGTTATTTGAACTCCTGAGAGTTCGGGATAAGTCGGAATAGGACTCAATCCTTATCAGTAGCTTAATTTAATGTGTCCAACTTTTTGGGGTCAGATCAGAAACAGGGGCTTCCTTTTTTGTAAATGATTATGGTTTAGGTGAACAATATAATTACTTTGAAGGTGTATAGGTAAATTGAATCAATTTGAACAATCATTTTGATTCAGAACAGCATAAGAATACTTTCAATTTACGAAAAATAATCATTTACATAATATGGAAAATAATGTATAATATAATTGCTTGAGATGTGAGCAATGGCGTGCTTATTATTAGAATGGAGGAAAAAGAATGAAAAAGAAGAGTTTGGTTATTGTCTTGTTGGCAGTTTTTCTTGTAGCTATTGGGCTTGTCGTATTTTTCCTTTTACAGAACAACAATATAGATAAAAAAATTCAAGGTGTTTGGTCTCTACAAAGCATGGATGTTGGAATTGCTGAAAATAGAAGAACTAGGGATGATGCTAAATTTATGATGTACATTATGGAAAAAAATTATAGCGCAATTCGTGATTTTACACCAGAAAATACTGATGGAAAAATGTTAGCACTAACTGATCGTGATTTTGCGGCAGATGCAGGTACATATGAATTTGATGGAAAGAATTTAGTTGTTCAACATAAAACATCATCCTTTCCTGTATTGGGGTCAATGACATTTGCATGTACGATGGAAGACTATTCAACACTTATCCTGGAGCCACAATATGATAAAATGGTTTTACCTGGCTTGGATATAAAACCAACTGAAGACGGACAAATGGGATACGGTGACATGGCTGTTAAATATGTATTTAAGCGAATGGAATAAACATAGCAAAAAAGTGCTTACTGTGGCAATCAGCTGAAAGTGACTTTGACCACGACAGTATTAGAAATATTAACCCTCTATTATCTCATAAAGACTGATTTAGCCAACCCTCATACTAAAGTATGAGGGTTTTAGTTGCTATTTAATCCTTTTGAGCGATGACATTTTCTTTTATATATGTATAATAAATACATGGTTAATATAGTATAAGGCAATGAATGTAATTATTTTACTAATATTTTTACGAGGAGTGTGAATATGGGAAAATTCATCATGGGATATATCCGTCAATCACTTAATGCACTGAAGAATCCTAAGCAAATGATTCCTACTGTTGTACTGGGAGCTGTCTGGCTGGTGCTTGCACTATTAGGCTCATATGGAATTAATCCTCTTCCGGTGCGTATTCTAAGCTTTATTACCTTTGCACAGGGAGGAATGTTTGGCGATGTACTCGGAGCATTAGGAGGAATTATTGGCAAGCTTTTGCTTGTAGCTTTTTTAAACGCTACAATTATACCATTGTTTCAAAAGAAAGCACCTTTTTCTGGGATTACAGGTGGAATCAAAGGCTTTTTTGAAGCCTTAACCATCAAGAGTATTAGCTCAGTTGCTCCCTTACTTGGCGGAACAGGGTTATCTTTATTACTGTACGCTTTTATGAACAGTACTCAGTCGCTGCAAAACAGTGTTGTGGGTATTATCGGCTTTATAATACTGTTGCAAAACATTGGTAGAAAAGGCGGATTTTTGTGGGGACTTATTTTTTCTGCGGCTGGCAGCATATCTAAGGGTAAAGCGCCTTCTTACATAGGTGTTACCAGAGGTCTTAGTGGTATGACACTGGGGTTTGCTCTTGGGGTGACACTTTCGGCTATTAAGCTTTCCTGGTGTGCATGGCTCGGAGCAGGGTTCTTACTTTTGGCTTTAATATTCATAATTATAGCCAGAAGCAAAAAGGAGGTGCTTGCAGCATGAATAAGACGATGAAGAAATTTGCAGCTTTTATTATAGTTACTATATGCTTAAGCCTTTTATCACCTTTAGCCGCAATGGCTAGCCCTTTAGCAGATATAAGCGACTATAACAATCTTCCTGAAGGGTATCAGGCTATGGCTACAGAAGATGAGGATAACTCAGTGAAAGGGGCCTATTCCTACCTCTTGGCAATAAATGAGAGAATACGAAATACAGAAGAGGAGGAGTCCGAATATACACGTAACATATTCTATGATTTTACAAACCTGCCTGAAGACACTTATTTCTATTCACCAGATAACCAGGATTTTGATAACGGGTCTATACATCGAACTGCTGGGGCAGCAATGAGCTTTTGTTTCACTGATAAGGTTACAGGTGTTGAGGAGTTTCTTGAACATTATGAATTAATAACTGATGAAGTATATAGAAATAAGGAAACAAGAAGTAAACCGGATTCAATTGTTGTTGATACAATTGGTAATTATCAAACTGTTCACGCTACCATAAACTACGAGGAGACAGTAGGTTATTTTCAAAACGATCATTATTACATTCCGCTACCTACACCAATAAGCCACTATGGAACGGCTTATATATATCTCGTAATTTCTAATGATGTACATGTTGCCGGAGATATAAAGCTAGATGAAATTCCCATAATATATGATAAATGGTTGGCTGAATGTTTAGAAATTACTGAAGGCTGGAAAAATGAACTCATGAAGTTTAATTATACAGTTAGAGCTGATGATTATACAGTGGGTCCAATTAGTGACATGTGGGCACAGCCTGATGTTGATTCTGTTCCTGCTGATGAGCCTCCAATCGAGGTCATTCCGGAGCAAAGCGATGAATCGCAATTGGCTGATGATGAGTTACCGATGGAAGAGCCTGGAGCAGATGAAGATAGTGCTCCCAGTCCTGAGCCAAGGGTAGAAAATTATCCTCTTCAATCTGCTGATAGGGACGATACTGTTGATAAGGATGATGAAGGAAGTAAATCAGACGATTATGCCGATCCATTAGAAGCTGCTATTATCACTATTATTTCTATTTTGATATCTATTCTCTTTGGTGGAACCGGTGGATATGTTCCTGATACTTCTTCAGGAGTTAATGAAAACCCTCAATCCCCAGCTTCTGACAGAGATTTTGGGAAATGGATAAGCTTTGATGATGAAGGGGATATTGAAGCAACAGACCCGGTGAATGGTGAGAAGCGTACTTATATCCATAATGGCGATGGCACCTATACCAACCCGCTAAGCGGTGCAACCTATACCCCTGAGGAGCTTTCAGAGCAAATGAAGCACCGAGAGGATCATGCAAATACTATTCGTCAGGACGAGAAGCAATTTAAGAAAAATGTTGATGAAGATTCTAGACGTAATCAAGAACTCAGCGAAGAAAGTAAACGACTCGAGGAAGATTTGAGGAGAGAAAGGGCTGAACGTGCTCATAGAGAAAAGGTTGAACGTGTAGCAAGAAATCTTGGCATGAGTGGTGCCAGCGAGGATGATGTTAAGAAGGAACTTAAGCGTCGAATGGAGAGAGACGAAGACTTCCGTCAGAAGATGCTTGATTATGCCGACCGTCTTGACACTGCAGTAGATATTCTGGAGACCACTGTTGATATTGCCGACTATGCCATGTCAGCAGGTGAGGCACTGGGAGGTCCAGCCGGTAAGGCTGTTTCTGCTACATATAAAGGAGTGAAGAATACCTTATCTACCGTGGCGGAAAAGGGACTTAGTACAGGCTCGGTTATTGAGGGTGTAATAAAGGGTGGCACTGAGGCTGCCACAACCGTAATGAAATCAGGGCTTGGCAAAGCCGGTGTTACCATCGGCGGCACAGTAGCAGGTGAAGTTGCAGCTGCGGTCAACGACGGCACGGACCTTGGTGATGCTGTTAAGGATGGATTGATAAAAGGTACCGGCAATGCTGCTATAGGTGCTGTAGGAGATGCTATTGGTGATGCTGTAGAGGGTGACGGCTTACTTAATAAAGCTGCAGAAACTGCTGAGAAGCTTGCAGAGACCGCCTATGGCAAGGAAATAGTAGATCCTGCAATTGACGAATTGACTAATAAGGCTGATTAAGCAATAAGGTAGTGAAAGTAAATAAGCGATATTGTTACTGAGTTTCGTGGAAGAGGCGACGAGATTAGAATTTATCCTTTATCATTTACGGAGTTTTATTCTGCCTATGAGGGAGATTATGACGATGCATGGAATGATTATATGATATATGGTGGATTACCACAGGTTGCTGTTTTCAAAGTGAGCAACAGAAAGCAGAGTATCTTAAGTAACCTTAAGGCACTTACCTTTAGTTGAAAAACTATATGTAGGTGCCTTTTTTCGTGTTCTGCAAGCGATATGCAGACGGGACTGAAGCGGATAGGTGAGAGCTTGCTCACAGCTGGTCAGATTACGAACCTTTTATAACCGTGCTATCTCGGTTGGATTCCTTCTATCAGTAACCGGACATGCTGGGCGGCCTGTTCTTTCAAATCAAAGTCGGGATAGCGGATGCACCACTCATAACTGATTCCTCGAAACGCTGCAACAAAATGCCGCACCAGCGCCTCAACGGGCATTGTGCTTTTGAGTTCTCCTTTACGAATACCTCTTTCCAGTACTCCATGAAACAACACATACAACTCACGGTTATAATTCTTCACCGCTTCGGTATCCACAGTTCCTGCCAGCATCATCTGATACACTTTCTTCATATTATCGCAGCCAAACGATCCGGTAAGCACCTCGGTTATCCTTTCCGTCAGGGCCAAAAGCACGTTGGGGGCGGGCATATCAGGGGGCAGCGTTTCCAAAAAGGCTTTATAAATCGTATCAGCGCGGGAGGTGTGGTCCGCAATCAGCAGAGCAATTAATGCATCCTTGGATTCAAAATGCACATAAAAGGCCCCTTTTGTAATTCCGGCTTCATCGGTAATATCTTCTATCATAACATCAGAATAGCTGTGCTCTCTAAACAGCCTTTCCGCAATTTCATATAGTTTCTTCTTGGTTTCAGCTCCCTGCACCTTTCTTTTATCCGGTTTTTTCTGTCTCATGGTTCTTCTCCTCTTGCTTCTCATGAATTTTCAAAACGCTATACTTAAGGTTAATAAATTTGTTCAGTGAATCTGATTTATATAATTAGTATAGCATTTGTCAGGCCGCAGTTCAAGAGAGCATGCAGCTATGCAGTATACACATAAAGAAAATCACAAATGCGAAGGCCACTATTCTTTTAGCAGTCCCTGAATCAGCATTCCACAGTATTCCAGAGCCTGCGCCTTTAAATCAACATCCGGATACCGGATACACCAACCAATGCAAATACCTCGAATTGCCATTATAAAGTGCCGGGACATATGTAGAACAGTTTGAATTTTCATGAAGCAGATAAGCGATTCTGCCCTTTGCAGGACACGGTTTTTTAGGATATGAAATGGAGGAAATGGTATGAGCAAAAGAAAACCAATTCACAAGCTCATAGCTATGATGTTATACGTCATCATGGTTACCGGGAAATGGCTGAAGATTGATGGCAATGGATGGATTGATGAAAACGATAGTGTTTTCTCACGATTAAAGGTCTGGACGAAAGATGCAGAGGGCAACGATTATCTCATGGATTTGAAAGAGGCAGACGTTGGTGCTATTTATCTTGGAAATGCAGATACGCAGTTTAGTTTAAAAAATGATGAAAATAAGCTGAATGCAGAGATTAAGAAGACCGGAATCTATTTACGAGAGAGTAGTGGCGTAGTAGGCACCTTAAATCATGTAGATATGGTAATATAAAAAATATTAAAATCCACCAAAGAGAGAGCGAATAAATTAGCAGCAACAGTTTCTTAATTTAAGATATAAATCATAATATAACACAAATAAACAGCCAGTAGGTATTACCTACTGGCTGTTTATTTGTGTTATTGTAAAGTTACAAAAAGGTTGGAAAGATTACATTAAATTGTAATACTAGAACTGTTTTATTACTTTAAATACCTTTTAATATTGAATACATTAAGTTTAGGTACTTATAATCTAATAAAATGTTTGACAAAGCTACAAAACCAATATAAAATAAAGTTACAAAAGGCAATAGTAAAGTTTTAAGGAGGGTGAAGTATGAAAAGAATAGGTGTGCTATTAATCGTGTTATTACTTGCACTTCACTTAATTGGGTGTGGTAGAAAGAAAGAAGAGAGTAATAATTTTGAATTTGCTACTTGGGCAGCGGGAGCTGAACTAACTGATTTAAGAGAAATTGTAGATAAAGTAAACGAAGCAGCTGCAGGAGAATATGTCATTGAAATTCAAAGTATTCCATCCGATTACTATGTGAAAATATCGACACAGATTGCAGGAAAACATTCACCAGATTTTTTCTGGATGACCCAGGAATTAGTTTCAAAATATGCTGAGTTAGGAGCAATAGCGAATTTAACCAGTCAATTTAATGAGAGTGAACGTCTAAAACCAGAAGAATATTATGAAGGTGTCTTAGCATCTGCTACATATAAAGAAAAATATTGGGGTTTGCCTTGGATAGCGAATCCTATGTTGGTCTATTACAATAAAACCATGTTTGAACAAATAGGTATAAAAGTGCCTACACCAACTGATGATTGGACTTGGGAGGAGTTTATTCAAATAGCAAGAGAACTTACTGGTAAGGAAAACTATAAAGGGGAAAGTACATATGGCTATGTGGTTGATGGATGGCCGAATATTGAAACCTTTATATGGGCAGGAGGCGGAGATGTCATCGGAGAAGACGGTAAAACAATACTTCTTGATTCCAATGAATCTTTAAAAGGTGTTGGCTATTTACAAACAATTATTGCAGAAGGTCTTACTCCAAGATATGCAGAAATAGCAAGCCTTGGTTCTAATAATGTATGGTTTGAAAAGCAGCGAGTAGGGATGTATATGGGTGGTCTCCAGGATAATTTTGAAGAAAAAGTTAATAAGATGAGTGAAGAAGCAAAATTTGAAATTGGGTACGCACCAATGCCAGTTTGTGATGATGGTACTTCTTGGAGTTTTGACTGGACTGCATCTACCGTTATGAAGAAGGATTTAGAAGGTAATAAGCTAGCTTATAAAGCACTTGAGGATCTGACATTGGCATTTTTTGAATGGAAGGTAGCACCACCAGTAAAGAATTCGGTAGAGAATGTTGTTAAGATTGCTCCTCTTAAGGATAAAGCTATTGAGACAATTGAATTTACTCTTTTAGGTGCGCGTTCAGCTAATTATGTACCAGAATGGTCAGATATAAATGATAAATTATGGTATAACCTTTATGTAAAACTATTAAATGATCCTACATTTGATTATAAAACAGAGATGAAATCTATTGCAGAATATTCAAGAGGTAAAATTGCAGCGAGAAAATAACTGATATATTTATAGTATTACATTGATAACTATAGTTAAGATCTGGTAGTAGAAAGAAGGAATTATGAGAAAACAAAGTGCAGGTTTTTTATTTATATTACCATGGTTAATAGGTCTTGTTCTATTTACATTGGCTCCAATGATAGCGGCAGTCTATATAAGTCTAACAGATTGGACGATTGTAGGTGAAGCCAATTTTATTGGATTTGATAATTATACTCACCTATTCCAGTCAGAGGAATTTTATAAGAGCTTGTGGGTAACGGTTCGTTATGCTTTACTTGCGATACCATTAATTATTGCTACCTCTTTAGCTATATCAGTAATGCTTGATAAGGGTCATAAGGGTGTGGGAATTTTTCGAGTGGTTTATTATATGCCAGCAATTGTATCCGGAGTAGCAGTAGCAATAGTATTTAAATGGATATTAGATCCCAACTTTGGTTTAATAAACTCGATTCTAACCTTTTTTAATATTAAGGGACCTGATTGGTTATACGATCCAGATTGGGTGTTGCCTTCTTATCTTATAATGGCAGTCTGGGGAGCAGGGGGAAGTATATTAACTTATCTGGCAGCACTTAAGGATATTCCACAAGATTTATATGGAGCTGCTATGATTGACGGAGCTGGAACACTCCAAAAGGTGCGTTTTATTACAGTTCCTATGATGACACCAATTATCTTTTACAATTTAATAATTGGAATTATTGGAGCATTTCGTAAGTTTACAGATGCTTATGTTCTTGGAGGTGCTGGTAAAGAAGGAAATTTCATTATGGTATATTTGTATGAGCAAGCCTTCAATCATTATAACATGGGTTATGCAACAGCGCTTGCTTGGGTATTGTTTGCTATTATATTAACACTTACGATTATAGTAAATGCGACAAAGAAATACTGGGTACATACCTAATAGTCAGTGTTGTAGAGAAAAGAGGAAAAATATGAGTTTTGTAAAGAGCCAAAAACCCAATTCACTTTATATTTCAAATGAAAAGATTCGTTTCCGGAAAATTGCATGGTATGTTAGTTTGATAATTGGGTCTTTTATTATGCTTCTTCCCTTTTTGTGGATGATAAGCACGAGCTTTAAGCTAGAAGATGATATTTTTTCCATACCGATTAAGTGGTTTCCAGATAAAATCACACTGGATAATTTTAAAAGAGCCTTTGAAGTTGTACCAATCTTAAAATATATGAGTAATACATTATTTATCGCTGTAGGAAAGATATTTGGTGAGGTATTTATCTCTGCTATGGCAGCTTATGGATTCTCACGGTTTAAATTTAGAGGAAGAAATTTTCTTTTCATGGTATTGTTAGCAACCATGATGCTTCCGTATGAAGTTACCATGATACCAACTTTTATTGTATGGTCTAATTTGGGACTAACGGATAACTATACACCACTTATTCTACCAGCTTATTTTGGTGCAGCTTCATTTATCTTTTTCTTAAGAATGTACTTTGAGACATTTCCAGCTAGTTATGAAGAGGCAGCAATTATTGACGGAGCGAACTACCTTCAGATATTTAGAAAAATTTTTCTTCCATTATCAAAACCAGCTCTAATAACTATCGCACTATGGGCGTTTATGGGGACTTGGAATGATTTATTAGGGCAATTAATTTATATTAACTCTACTGAAAAACTTACGATTCAGCTTGGGCTTGCATCTTTTAGTAGTATGACAGGAGAAGTATTCTGGGGACCACTAATGGCAGCTTCCTTACTAGCACTTTTACCAATAATAGCATTGTTATTATATGCTCAAAAGTACTTTGTTGAGGGCGTTAAAATGACAGGGGTAAAGGGGTGATAAATAAGAATAAAGCTTTATAAAGGATATGTATGCCATCAGAAGAAGCTTGGGTTAAGCAAGAATTAAGAATTAAAGTATTATGTATCAGGTGCTAAATGTACCAGAATGAATATGGTTTCAATATAGGAACAACTATTAATAATAAAGGAGAAGGATGATTATGAAAAAAGCAAAACTTGTAGCATTATTATTAGGTATGACTTTACTTTTTGCAGCATGTGATAAAAAAGCAGCAGAGACAAATGCAGGTACAGACACCTGGACCGTTCAAGAAACATTCACTTATGAGCAAATAGCAAAATGGGGCACAATGAAGACTCCAGTTGAAGGAAGTGGTAGTGGTTCTGTAGTTGAAACTAATACCAGTGATGGTTTTGTAACAATCAAAGCAGCAGACGATGGCTGGGGAGGCGTTGAATCTGGGTATATTGAACTTGATTTAGAGAAAGAGCCAATGATTTTTGCACAGATTTTTGAGAACCCAGATGGAAGCAAATGGGCAATGAAAATAGTACCTGAAAATGCTATTGAAGATCATGAGTGGGGATTATATTTAATACCAGATAATAATCTTAAATGGAACAAATATGCAGGTGTTGATGTAAAAAGTGTACTTGATGATGACTTTACTGCAATATATGGAACAAAGGTTAAAGCTAAAATATGGATATTAGCAGCAGGTGGTCCGGAATCAATCGTATCTGTTTCTGAAATTAAAATAATTAATACTAAATAGTATACCTAAATTGTGGGCGGTTGCATACTGCAATCGTCCACTAAAATAGATGAATCGAATAAAGTAAATCTAAAAAATCTGTAACTTGACCTAAGTTTAATAGGTTATATGGGGGCTGGTGTCAATGAGAAAACGAATTAAATCTATACTTAGTATTGTACTAGTCATTACCATGACCGCTTGCAGTAAGGGAAAGTCTAGTCAGATAAATGTAGAAGCAGAGTATCAAAAAAACATAGCCAGAATCAATCGATATGAAAGTAATATTCCGTCCAATTATAAGTTAATTGATTATAAGGACAGGGCTTTAAAATTTGATGAATTAGTGTTTGATTATAACAGTGATGGAATGTACTTACCTCTAATATGGGAGGATAGTACCTACTCTTCCTTCGGCATACCAGCTTATGTTGGAGATGGTAGAATGTACCAAGATGGTGCCCAAGAAGCAGTTACAGGGATAGCAGCAGTATTAAGTGCTACTTTATTAGGCGTTGATAAAAGTAATCAGAGTGGGATAAATTATATAGAGCAATTAACTGCATTTTATTCAGAGGATGAGGAAATAGTACTTAATAATCCTATGGGAAGCTCAGCTACTACTTCTATGTGGTATTTAATTTATCCAGCAATTTTGTTTACTCAGGTCTCAATTCATTATCCTGATGAGACTAAATTAAGGGAACAAGCGCTTAGTAATATCGAATCCTGGTATAAGGCGTATCAGGTCATGTACGAAAGTAACACTTTTGATTATACAGGGTTTAATTTTATTACAAATAAACCTTATAAAAACGGAATATGGACAGAGCCAGATTGCATTGCAGGAATTGCTCTTTTATTATATTATGGTTATGAACTTACAGGAGATGAAGAATACCTTAATGCTATAGAAAATGGGTTAGAGTATCTTACAGATTATTTTGGAAGTCCGCTCTATGAAGCTTTGCTTTATTTTGCGCCTTATTTAGCAGCAATGTCTAATGCAAAGTATGAGACAAATTTTAATGTAGAAGATATTATGAATGATGTCTTAAATGGAAGTTCCATACCAAGAGGTGGCTGGGGTTCTATTACAGGTACTTGGGGTGACTATAGTATGAATGGACTGATGGGTAGTACTAGTGATGGAGCTGGATATGCTTTTGCCATGAATACCTTTGTAGCTGCCTATGCCATGTCACCTGTTGTTAAGTATGATAGCAGATATGCATCTTCTTTGGGAAAATGGTACTTAAATCTTGTTAGCAATTCTAGATATTATTTTGCGGATCAAACAAATAAAGAAAATCAATCAGCTAGTCGAAATGAATATGATTCTGATTTTGCTAAGAGTACAGGTTATGTTGTACCTTATGAAGGGATTAGAAAAAGTCAGAATTCAAAAACACCGTGGTTTGGCGGAGATCCTACGGTTTATGGATGGGCTGATACTGATTTTTCACTTTACAGCGGAGCTCATATTGGGATAATGGCATCAATTATCGAAGAAACTAATGTGAAAGCTATATTAAAAATAAATTTAAACACAGCTGATCTATTCTCACAGGAGTATAATACCTATTTAATGTATAATCCATATGAGAAAGAAAAGACAGTATTATATCACAAGGCAAGAGAAGATGCTGTTGATTTATACAATAGTGTTACCAAAGAAATGATTGCAAGCAATGTTACAGATAAGACAAAAATAAAAATTCCAGCACAGGGTTCAGTTGTAGTTGTTGAATTACCGACCAGAACGAACATAGAGCATATTGGAAGGGCATATGTTGCTAATGGTAAGATAGTTGCAGCAGATGCAGTATCAGTTAAGGTTAATAATTATAGCAATAATGACACAGTATCAGGAGAATTCCAACTGACACTTACTTGTATTAGTTCAATACCAGAGGATAGTGCAAAAGAAATCATAGTAAGTATTAATGATGAGATAAAAGTATTTAATGATATAAACAATATCACATTCTCAACCGAAGAACTGGGTACTGGAAGTACTACATTTAAAATTGAAGTGACTATGAATAGTGGCTTAACCGATAAGACGGATATCCGTTTATCATTACAATAAAATAAGTGTGAAAGTAAAGGCTTTCCTACTAACATTTTTATTTAAAATATGAATACATTTAGTCATTTTAAGAATTTGGAGGAAATAATGGCAATTCATTTAATAGAGGATTTATTATACATATATCGCAAGGGGAGTCATGCTAAAAATCCTGAAAAAATAGTCTTTCATAATGTTTCTGGCTATGATGTTTATAATCCAACTGCTACCTTTTCCTACAAAGGCAAAACGGTTATTTGTGCAAGGGTAGAAAAGAGAGAGAGTGAGCATTCTGAAGCTATATTCTTTTATGAAAAGGAAGTAAATCAGTTTTATCCCCTAGAAGGTATTAAAGGCTACAAATTACAAGACCCCTTTATTACTAAGGTTGGTGACTATTATGTCTTTGGAGGAACAGAGACTTTTCCACATCCTGAGAATGAGCATGCATTATGGTGGCATACAAAATTCTTTTATGGTAAGGAACTAAGTGAATTAGAGAATCTAACAACTGGGCCTAAGGGTATGAAGGATATTAGAGTTGTTGAACTACAAGATGGAAGGATAGGAGTATTTAGCCGTCCACAAGGTATAGTAGGTGGACGAGGTAAAATTGGATTCACTATTATTAACAGGATAGAAGAATTGAATGAAGAAATAATTAGTGCAGCACCTTTGCTAGAATTATTTGATGACGAAGAGTGGGGTGGTGTAAATGAAGCAATCTGTCTTAAAGACGGTAGAATTGGAGTTCTTGGGCATATTGCAAAATTCACACCAGAGGACCTACGTCACTATTATTCCATGAGTTTTATCCTTGATCCTATTACAAAGGAATTAACAGATGTAAAAATCATTGCAGAAAGAGCTGATTTTTTACTAGGACCTGCAAAACGTTCTGATCTAGTTGATGTTTTATTTTCCGGTGGGATATTACTTAAAGAAGACAAGGCAGAGCTTTTTGTAGGAGTTTCTGACTGTGAGGTACAAAAAATACAGATTAATAACCCGTTTTTAAGTTGATTAATATATGATTGGAGGTGCATTATGAAAAAGGTAACAATGCAGGATATTGCTGATCAAGTTGGAGTTACTAGAATGACTGTATCTAAATGTTTTCAAAACAGTGATGATATATCAGCTGAAATGAAGGAAAAGATAATGAGCGTTGCTGCTAAGTTAGGGTATGTATATAATAAGCAAATGAGATATCGTGTATTAGTTCTTGTTTCTGAAGTATTTTTAAGCAAGACTGAGGATTTTTATAATAGTCTGTTTAAGAGGTTGAATGAACTTTCAGGGTTAAATAACATGATGCTATCTCTAGTGGTTGCAAAACGTAATGAGGAGGAAGAATATATATTTGATGGTGATTTTCAAAACTCAGATGCCATCATTGTGCTTGGTCAGTTGCCATATGAGACAATAATGGAGCTTAAGAAATATAACTTACCCACTATATGTGTGGATTTCTATTATCGTAATAGCGGAATAGATACCATTAGTTGTAACAACTTTCAAGCTAGTTATAATCTGACCTCTTATTTGATAGAAAAAAGGCATAAAGAAATAGGATTCGTTGGTAATCTAAATGCAACGAACAGTATTAACGACCGTTATCTGGGTTACTATAAAGCACTTATGGAACAAAGGCTTTTTATTAATGATGAATATCGTATCGATGACCGTAATGAAAAAGGTGAAATAATTGATTTGCTTTTACCTAAAAATCTTCCAACTGCGTTTGTATGCAATAATGATCATATTGCATATTTATTAGTACGACAATTAAAGAAATTAGGATATCAAGTGCCAAAAGACATTAGTGTTGTTGGCTTTGATGATGTTATTTATAGTAGTATTTCTGAGCCTAGCATCACAACAATGCGAGTAACAAGAAAATATATGGCGGAGCAAGCAATTAAGCTTTTACTTCGCAGAATACAAAATCCGACTGCTGAAATAAGAAATATAACAGTAGATTGCAATCTAATTGAACGAGAGTCAGTAGCAAAAGGGATGAACTAGCTATCAAATTATGTAGATAGCAGTGGAAAACTAGTTGAAAGAGATGATAATAATGGGAATTGCATATAGATGTGAAAAAAATCCGTTGATCCTTCCAGGTGATGTAATACCAAGTCAGGATAACTTTAGAGTTGAAGGTGTTTTTAATTGTGGAGTAGCTAAGTATAAGGATGAAATTATACTACTTTGTAGAGTAGCAGAGTCTGTTCAAAATGATAATCTAGAACAGGTATTAATTCCTATGATAAAAGAACAGAGTGGTATTGAGATAGTTGAAACCATAGTGATTAAGAAAAAAGAACATCCTGATTATGATTATTCTGATTCAAGAAGCGTGTGGAAGATAAATGAAAATGGTACTAAGAATATTCAGTACTTAACGTCTCTTTCTCATTTTAGAATAGCAAGATCAAAGGATGGAATACATTTTACTATAAGCGATAGGCCAGATGTTTTTCCAAATGTAGAGGATAGTTGGGGAATAGAAGATCCAAGAATAACACAAATAGGTGATGACTATTATATTACCTATACTACTGTTTCAGAGTATGGTACAGCTACAGGTCTAATGGTAACAAAGGATTTTTACTCCTTTGAAAGAAAGGGAATTATTTTCGCACCGGAAAATAAAGACGTAACGATTTTTCCTGAAAAGATAAATGGATTTTATTACGCATTTAATCGTCCAGTTCCTAAGGCAATTGGTAATCCTGATATTTGGTTAGCAAAGTCCCCTGATTTATTACATTGGGGTGGACAAAAGCACTTCCTTGGAGTAACAGAGGAATGTGAATGGATTAGTGGGCGTATAGGGGGAGGAGCCGTACCTATAAAGACAGAAAGGGGATGGCTAGTAATATACCATGCTGCCGATAAGGAAAATCGATATTGTCTTGGTGCAGTGCTATGTGATAGTAATGATCCATCTATATTGATAGCAAATTCTAAAGAGCCAATTATGGAGCCAGAAGCTGCATATGAAAAGGAAGGATTTTTTGGTAATACTGTTTTTACTTGTGGTGGACTTCTTGAGGGAGACAAGCTAATCATATATTATGGAGCAGCAGACGATAAGATATGTCGTGCAGATATTTTGCTTAGCGATATTTATAAGGAACTTGGTGTGTTATGATTTGTTGGAGGGTGAAATTTTTTCTGTGTCCAAAGCCGGCGTATAGGTTCAAATTATTTGAATCTTACGCCGGTTACTTTTTCTGTTTTACAGGTATTGAGCCAATCTGTCTTCAAAAACTACACAGAGTTGACTTAAGACCAGATCCCAGTTTCTGTATCGCTGTGTCCATTTCTTTTTACTTTTAGCATGGACTATGCCGATTACAATCATAATCACAATCTCAACTACAATATATTCGACGATAATATTACCAAATTCAGGTATCATTATTCGTTAGCATTGATACTAGTAAATCAGAAATTTCTTGATTTGCTGCAACTACAACACCTTCATCACTAAAACTATATGGATTACCATATATATTTGTTATAACGGCTCCCGCTTCTTTTGCCAAAAGAATTCCAGGGGCTATATCCCAAAGATTATTTGTTAAGACAACAGCTCCGTCTGTTTTACCATCTGCAACATAGCTAAAATCAAAGCAGGCTGCTCCCCAAAAACGAACTTTCGCAATCTTCTTGTACAAATTTCCAATGGCCGCATGTTGCTTATCTGCTAAAGGGATGTTGTTGTGTGAGTAGTCCCCGAAACTAATGATAGCATTTTCTATTGTACTTTTATGACTAACTGATATTCTGTTCTCATTTCTATAACTACCAGTATTAATTGTGGTTGTATACATATCATCAAAGTTACTCAAATAGATTGCAGAGGCTACAATTTCATTATTCTCTATTAATGAGCATTGAACACCATAGATAGGAATACCATGTGCCATATTACATGTACCATCGATTGGATCAACAGTCCATGTTCGACCAAGGATATCTTGAGTAGAAAGTGTTTCTTCGCTTAGAATAGAATCGTCTGGAAAGTATTCACGTATACCATTTATAATAAATGCTTCTATTTTATAATCTATATCTGTTACTAAGTCATGCTCTGCCTTTTGCGATATTACTAAAGATGATGATACCGAGTATATCTCGCATGCTTGACGAATTCTTATTTTAATGAAATCCAATTCCTTCTTGTAATTCACATTAAGCCTCCTCAGTTATCTCAATAGCATTTTTCTTTATTTCTTCATAAACTGCCAAACAAAAGTCATATAAAGGTGAAACATTTTGCTGCTCTATCAAAAAGCATGGATTACTCAATCCGGGTACGGAATTTGCATAATACTGTAGTATAATACAGGTATCAAGAATGATAATATTTAATCGTGGTTGTAGGTCGTATTTATACAGCCTATATTTTTCCTTTAACTCATCAGGTAATTCGTTTTTTATATCTAGGGCATTTTCAATGTTATTCAAGGTTATATTCCTTATTCGACCGGATCTTACGCCCTCTTCTTTTTCACGCATATCTGTATATGTACCATCAGGATCCAAAAACATGATTTCAACATCTGCGCCATGGTTAATAGAAAACTTAATTGCTTCAGGATCCATCTTTGCTGTTAGCTCACTATTTGAGATCCCTAAACATTTGATGTTCTTTGCAGATGCGACTAATTCAGGCAAGTTACACTTTTGACTCATTGAGGATCTCTTTCCGAAAACCTCTTTTACCTCTGAACTTGTCTGTAGATTTTGCCATGAGTCGAAGGTGGCTCGCGCATCTAATCGACTTACAATCCAGTCGTAGATTGTGCTAAATGATGCTTCGAGGTTATTTTCATCACAAAAATAATGAGTACGATTAGCAAAAAGCTCATGAAAAGAAGATTCTTGCCCCTTTTTTCTTTTGTCATAATAATCTCCACAAACAAAAATCTTTGAATCCTGTACACTAACATCATTGCCAAACTGAGTTAATGCATAAAACGCATCTATTTCAGTTGATAATTCATAATGATAGGATTGGTCAATTCGATTGTTGTCAAGCAAATGAAGAGCTTCATTACAGACAAGTATAAATGTCTTAGACCTCATTACATCAATAATATTCGCCTTATATACATCTCTTTGTGAAGCAGGATAATAGAATACTTTAAGCTTTTTACCTACTAAATATTGGTACAATTGATCAGAAGTCACTTTAGAACCACCGCCTTCATAACTTCCGTGATACGCAATAAATACATCATAATCTTTCGAAAACATCTAATTTCCTCCTCAATTATATAATCTAAATATCATTATTAATTTATTCAAAAATATCTATCACATCTAATAAAGAATCAGCAACTTCGTATAACATATGCTTGATTTCACAATCTGGCTTCGTCAAAACTGGTACCATAATCACCTTACATCCGGCACTGTATGCACTTTTCACACCGTTAGGTGAGTCTTCTATCGCTATACAATCACATGGGTTTTCAGAAACTTTCTTACAAGCCTCTAAATATACATCTGGAAACGGCTTACCATGTTCAACCATTTTGGTTGAGATTATATATGTAAATCTGTCTTCAATCTTTGCAAGATCCAGAAAAGTCTTCACTCTCTCAATATCGGATGATGTAACTAGAGCAATTTCTATTCCCTTATAAGATAAATAATTCAGTAATTCATTTGCTCCTTTTTTTGCAGAAATACCATTGTTACTTATTATGTCATTCATGAGTTCTTTTCGAATTCTTCTAATATCTTTATATGAACAATCATTTCCGAACAATTGCTTTAAGTACTTCTCAGCAAGCTTACTATCAAGACTTCGTAAATTAAGCCCTTGTTCATATGATAGCTCTTAACCTAGTGCTGAACAAGCTTTTCTCCAACATATCGATAAATAGCCTTCAGTATCTATCAAAAGCCCATCCATATCAAAAAGAACCTTCTTAATTCTCATATATATTAAATCACTCTACTTTAGCATCTCTGTAAAAAGTAATACTCGTATTCAGAATTTATTTCTTGCCTATAGGATTACAATACATGTGTTACATTTTAAGCACCACAAAGCAAATCAACCGAAAGGGCTTCTAGCTATGGCAATTATAACACAGGATATGAGGTTTCGACTATCACTAATTAAATACGCTGATAATGATGCTGTTCTTATTCTAGGCAAATTGATTGATAACCTGGAGAAAGAGTTTGAATAAAATTGTCGTTTGTGTCAAAAATATTCAATAAAGCATTGAGATTAATAGGAAAAAGCTGTATAATTAGTTTGAGCAAAACTGTCAATAGTGTCAAAAATATTCAATAAAGGAGTTTGGAAATGAACATTAAAAGAGATAAGTATTTAAATGACCTAATAAATCGAATGAATAACGGTATGGTTAAAGTTGTTACGGGCATAAGAAGGTGCGGGAAATCATATTTGATTTTTAATATTTTTAAAAACTATTTACTGGAACATGGTGTGGATGAGAAACATATAATTCCCATTCAATTAGACCAAAGAAAAGATAAAAAATATCGGGATCCTGATACTGTTTTAGATTATATAGAATCCAGTATTGTAGATGAAGAACAGTATTATATACTATTAGATGAAGTTCAGCTGTTAGAGGAATTTGAAGAAGTATTGAATTCGTTAATGCATATAAAAAATGTCGATATTTATGTAACCGGAAGCAACTCGAAATTCCTTTCAAAGGATGTCATTACAGAATTTAGAGGCAGAGGTGATGAAATTCATATATATCCATTGACATTTAAGGAATTCATGCAGGTATATGAGGGGGATATATATCATGGATGGGCAGAGTATGTTATTTATGGTGGATTACCTCTAATTGTAACAATGAAAACAGAAGAGCAAAAGATTAATTATTTAACTAAATTGTTTGAAGAGACTTATTTAACAGATATCATTGAAAGGCATCATATTGAAAAGTCACAGGAATTGGAGGACTTGGTAAACATTCTGGCGTCTGCAATCGGTTCCCTTACGAATGTACCGAAAATTGAGGCTACTTTTAAAAGTGTGGTACAGTCTAATATTAGTGCCAATACCATCAGACAGTATATTGAGTATTTGGAAGATGCCTTTGTTATCAACAAAGCTAATCGTTACAATGTAAAGGGAAGAAAATACATTGGAACTCCTTTGAAATATTATTTCGAAGATGTAGGGCTTCGAAATGCTAGATTGGGATTTCGACAAATTGAAGAAACACACATCATGGAGAATATCGTTTATAACGAATTGCGTAGCAGGGGATATTCTGTAGATGTAGGTGTTGTGGAAAAAAGAGGTTTGAATCGGGAAGGCAAGATGGAGAGAACTTATCTTGAGATTGATTTCATAGCCAATCTAGGAAGCAAGCGTTACTATATTCAATCTTCATTTAGTATGCCGACAGAGGAAAAACGAATTCAGGAGAAAGCATCGCTGATAAATGTAAATGATTCTTTTAAGAAAATAATCCTCGTTAAGGATGTTATGAATGTGACGAGAGATGAGGATGGAATTACAACGATGAGTATTTATGATTTTCTTTTGAAGGAGAATAGTTTGGAATTGTAATGAGTCTTAAGATAATAGTATAATTTTACCATGGAGTAATTTAACTTCGTAATCAAGTTGTGTTATGATATAAAACAAAAGAGGAGCTGTTGGAACTATCACTAGGAAGATAGAAGAGGAATGATGTAATACTATTAATGATTGGAGGAATTATAATGAATGAAGTATATGAATTCTTGAAAAAATGTGGAAGCTATAGTTTAGCAACAATGGATGGAGACCAGCCAAGGGTTCGCCTATTTGGTACGGTCGATATTTTTGAAGGGAAGCTTTTTGTTCAGACTAGTAAGACCAAGAACGTATCGAAACAGATCCAGTCAAATCCAAAGGTTGAGATTTGTGCATATTCAGAAGGTAAATGGCTTCGTATAGCGGGAAAACTAATAAGAGATGATAGAATAGAGGCAAAAAAGCATATGCTTGATAGCTATCCAAATTTGAAATCAATGTACTCTGCAGAGGATGACAAAACTGAGGTGTTATATTTTGTGGATGCAACAGCAACATTCTCATCATTTACAGGGGCACCAAGGGTGATTAAGTTTTAGTATTAGCATTTTATTGAGCTTATATTGGGTGGACAAGGTCACCAGGTCGATTTGGCGTTAAAACAGTCTATATCCATTGGAATGGTACTATAGGTATTAAAGGTAACAATATCAGCGTTTGAGGATAGGGCAGATGGTTCAAATCCTACTGCTCTTTACCTAAATCACAAAATGGTATGAACTGTTAAAATAAGACCAAAGGGCGAAAGATAAAGATTGTATAGTATATAATACACTGAAAAAAGTAAAGGATGATATTATGGGTACAGAAATAAGGCCAATTGTCTATGAGATATCAGACAATACTAATGGTTTAAAGAAATTTTATGAGAATCTAATAAAGAATAGTCCTCAAAAGGAACAAAGTATCATTCTTCACTATCCAACTGTGTATATCCATAATTGGGAAGATGCAGATGAGTACGAGGTCTAT
>JAQVQL010000173.1 GCA_028701595.1 Herbinix sp. | reverse complement strand
TTATTAGTTTCTATAGAGAACTCTCGAATTACTGGTATATGCTACCTATTGTAGCACCATATTTTTAATATTGACGACGATAGGTGAGGCTCCTATAATTAAAATATATTAATTTTTGAACAATAATTTTAACTTATTAGCATTTTTTTTGATGAATTATAGTATATTTTAGTGTTTAGGTCAATTGAAAAGGTAAATTCCACATTGAAGGAGTAAATTCCACACAAATTAATCAGATTTGAATAGCACAAATGTGTAATTAAGAAAATTTATTTAAAAGAGATGATTTTTATATCATCTTGCTGTAAAATAAGACTATCAAGAGCATTTCCACCTTAATTTCTGGCATAGTAATCGGGAGTGAAATAAAACGGCTTTCTTTGAAAATGTTAATTCCACCCCTAGTTTTAGCTTCTGAAGTTGTTGGTGGTGGCGCCTCTTGTTTTGAATTTTATTTTTTAAGAAGTGATGGGTGTAATGTTACTTCATCTGTGGGGATGAGGATTGCTCCCATCTTTCTTAGTATTTCTTCTCCGTATAATGAAGCAAATATTTCATAAGGAGTTTTATTACCCAAGTTATTTCGTCCGTAGGAATTGATATGGTTCATCATGAGAGTAATGTCGTCCTGAGTATATATATCCAAGGTCTTTCCTTTTGGTATAATACGGCGAATCATTGTATGATTATTTTCCACTGCTCCCTTCTGGAATGGAGCTGACGGATCACAATAAAACACATTGGTCCTGCGGTTTCCCTGCTTATCGAATTCAATGGCTTTAGGATTAGAGAACTCACTACCATTATCTCCAACTAGGACTTTAAATAAGTCGCAGAAAATGTCAGGGCGCAACTCAAGATAAAGTTGATCAAAGATATCAATTACGGATTGTGAGGTATTTGCGTCTCTTATGAATGCCAGCATAAACTGAGGGATAGTGAAGTGAATTGTAAGAAGAACCTTTCCTCCTTTTGTACCCTCAACAGAGTCCATTTCGACAATTGGGAAACATGGGTGATTTTGCATGAAAGTGATAAAGTCATTATAGGTTCGATCGATGCGACAAGTTTTATCCACCTTATAAATCTTTTTGGGCCTTCTTCTGCTCATACGCACCTTTCGAGGCATATCAATGTTTTTAGCCGAAAAAACACCATAATCCACATAATTATAGAGGGTTCTCTCATCATACATGAGCTCGTCCTTGTGATTAATGCATATGTTATGAAGAGACTGTCCCTTCATTAATAAAGGGCTAATGATTGAATCAAGCCTTATAGAGTCTGCTTCAGTAAGTTGAATTCCCTGGCGTGCTTCCGTCCGAACAAGTTCATACTCCTTTTGAGCATCTGTAGCAATATAAAGACGTTTTTCAAGAGTGCAGTTCCTTCTGATTTCACAACCATTGCAAACATAGGGAGGTTTACTCAGGCTTTTGCAGACTTCTTTCTGATAGGCGATGCAGTACGATGTGCAGGAAGTGGAAGAGCAGAATTTACAAACCTTTTTTCTGCAACCAAGCTTACCGCATATGTTTGTTGCAATGCAGGTGTTACGGCTTAAACAGTCATTGAAGGGTCTTCCATAAGCTCCTGAGTTCTTAAAGTAAGTATGGTTTTTAACTTCCTTAGCAATAGTGGTAGAATCCTTAGATAACTCTTTTCCAATGTAGTTAAAGGACATACGGTTACTTAAATGCTGCTCAATTAATACACGTTCTGAAAGTGAAAGATGTTTATTCTTATTCATATGTACCTCCTAAAGAGGCACCACCATAAACATCATAACCTTTTGAAATAGTTACTTCCACATTTACTTTTGAAATAGTTACTTCCACATCAAGTAGTGGGAGGGGTGGAATTTAACTTTTCAATTAACACTATGATTTTACATCTGAAAAGATAGAAAAAGATGTTGACAACTAGAGAATGCTATTATATAATAAGTCTTGCGTCACGGCTGGAACCGCCTAAAAGCCTTGAAAATGCACAACATTTGGTAGGATTATATTTTATCAGAGCCACAGTAAATGATAATCTATACCGAAAGAAACAGTTGATCGGGGTGTGGCTCAGCTTGGCTAGAGCGCTTGGTTTGGGACCAAGAAGTCGCAGGTTCGAATCCTGTCACCCCGACTTAGCATTTTTCTATGACGCGGTCCAAGATTGGACAAAGGCTAGCTAATAAAAAACTAAATATAGGATATAATATGCGGGTGTAGTTCAATGGTAGAACACTAGCCTTCCAAGCTAGATACGTGGGTTCGATTCCCATCACCCGCTTGCTATGTGGAAGCATACCATATATGTGCTAGTAGCTCAGTAGGATAGAGCAATGGCCTTCTAAGCCATGTGTCGGGGGTTCGAATCCCTCCTGGCACGTTTAAATCTTGTAACCAACAGGATAAATGTGTGATTATGGGATAGTTTTTATACATGGTGGGTATAGCGCAGTTGGTTAGCGCGCCAGATTGTGGCTCTGGAGGCCAAGGGTTCGAATCCCTTTATCCACCCTTTGTGAAAAGCCTTTTTGTAAAGAAGACTTTTCATTTTTCACGGTAGAGAGTGATGGGCTATCGCCAAGCGGTAAGGCACAGGACTTTGACTCCTGCATTCGGTGGTTCGAATCCACCTAGCCCAGTTCTTTGGCAATGCCTTGCTAAAGTGTAAGATCTAGAACAAAGAACTGGGCTTGCCCAGATTTCTGGCAATGCCTTGCTAAAGTGTAAGATCTAGAACAAAGAACTGGGCTTGCCCAGATTTCTGGCAATGCCTTGCTAAAGTGTAAGATCTAGAACAAAGAACTGGGCTTGCCATCTAATATATGGGACATTAGCTCAGGTGGTAGAGCACTTGACTTTTAATCAAGCTGTCCGGGGTTCGAGTCCCCGATGTCTCACTGTAACACAATATGCGGATGTGGCGGAACTGGCAGACGCGCTAGACTTAGGATCTAGTGGGAGACCGTGCAGGTTCAATTCCTGTCATCCGCAGTCACAAAGGTCTTAGCACTTTCCATAGGGAAGGTGTTAGGACTTTTTTTTATATAATAGGAAATTGCGTCCTATTATATAAAAAACGCTTCGCTATTGATACTGTACATATAAGAGGAAAAAGGTTAAAATATACAGTGCAATGATTATTTATTATTTTATTAAAAGACAAACTAATATTGAAAGGAAAACAAACATGCTTGAATTTAAATATGATGTACAATTATTGATTGAAGGAAATAACCTTGATGAAGATGTAGTAGTTGATTACTTTACTAAAAACCTAAAGGGAGATTGCTTACTGGCGGTAGGCGATGAGGAATTGATAAAGATACATTTTCATACAAACGAGCCTTGGGAGGTACTAGAATACTGTGCTTCTCTTGGGGATATATATGACATCGTTGTTGAAGATATGGACAGACAGTCAAGAGGGTTACAAGGTTGATTTACAAATATATATGTGAGGTATTAGCGTCTTATGTTGCTTTCAGCAGAAAAAGTAGTAAAAAGTTTTAGTGAAAAAGTTTTGCTTAATAATGTATCTTTATATATTGACAAGGGAGACAAAATTGGTGTAATAGGAGTAAATGGGACCGGTAAATCGACCTTTCTTCGGATTCTGGCACAGGCTGAGAAGCCGGATGAGGGTATAGTTACAAAATATTCAGGTATTCGAATTCAGTATTTACCACAAAATCCAATATTGGATGAAAACCTGACTATTTTGGAACATATATTTTTCGATGCACCTAGTCTAAGAGAGAATAAAGAATTTGAAGCAAAAAAGATTCTCACACAGCTTGGTATTACAGATACTGAAAAGCTGGTCGGACACTTATCAGGAGGTCAAATAAAATGTATGGAGCTTGCCAAGGTTCTGATACATCCCTGTGACGTCTTGATTCTCGACGAGCCTACAAACCATCTTGATATGGCTATGGTGCAGTGGCTTGAAAACTATCTCATCAAATATCAAGGTGCTATTATCATGGTAACCCATGATCGCTACTTTTTGGAGAGAGTAACAAATAAAATAGTTGAAATTGACGGCGGCAATTTATTTAGCTATCAGGCTAACTACTCGGCATACCTTGAGCTCAAGGCGCAGCGTGAGGAAATAGAATTGGGGTCCGAGCGCAAGAGGCAAAGCTTATTACGAAGAGAGTTGGAATGGATGCAGCGTGGGCCACGGGCACGTAGCACAAAAAGTAAGGATAGAATCGCTCGCTTCGAGGCCCTCAATAGGCAAAAAGGACCCTCTGACACTGCTAAGCTGGAGTTGTCATCCTTATCGAGCAGGCTTGGTAAAAAGATAATTGAGATTCAAGATGTTTCCATTGGATTTGATGGTAAACAGCTGATAAACCATTTCGAGCATACACTTCTTCGTGATGAGAGAATTGGAATTCTTGGGAAAAGCGGTTGCGGAAAATCGACTTTGATGAAGATTATCAGCGGTGAGCTTAGAGCTGATTCTGGCTCAGTTGTGATTGGAGAAACCGTAAAACTTGGATATTTCTCTCAGGATACTGCGGAAATGGATTTGAATAGTAGGGTGATTGATTATATCAAGGATATTGCTGAAGTAATTGATACTCCAGAAGGCACCGTGACGGCTTCTCAGATGCTTGAAAGGTATTTATTTACACCAGACCTACAATGGAATACCATAGGCAGATTATCAGGTGGAGAAAGGCGGAGGCTTTATTTACTTGGAATCTTAATGAGGGCACCAAACGTATTGCTTTTGGACGAGCCAACCAATGATCTAGATATCCAGACACTGACTATCCTTGAAGAATACTTAGATAGCTTTAACGGTGCGGTTATTGTCATTTCCCATGACAGGTATTTCTTGGAAAAGGTAGCGGAAGTTGGATTTGTTTTCAAGGGTGACGGAGAGATTGAAAAGCGCTTGGGTGATTTTTTCGAATATATGGAGCAAAGCTCATTGGCACCTCCTTCTAAAAGAGAGCCAGAGAGAGTGGATAAGGCTAGAAGGCAATCAGATAAAAAGCTTAAGTTTTCTTTTAAAGAACAGTATGAATTTGATAATATTGATGCTGAGATTGCCGAGTTGGAGCATAAGATCGAAGAATTAAAAGTATTAATTCAAGATGCTTCAAGTGATTATATCAAACTTCAAGAGCTAATGGGCAAGAAAGATGTTCTGAATAAAAAGCTAGAGGAAAAAATGGAACGTTGGGTTTATCTACATGAGCTTGCAGATAAGATAACCGAAAAGAATATATAATGACCTTATAAGGTATTAGCTGTAAGGAATATATTTCTTTTTAAATATTTTGAGAAATAATGAGGTTAAGTTCAGTCTATGCAAATTGGCTGTAAACT
>JAQVQL010000172.1 GCA_028701595.1 Herbinix sp. | reverse complement strand
CTACCTCCTTAATGAAATTTACTTACCTCTACTTCATTATTCTAAAGAAAAAAAATCCATTGTAATCATACTTAAGTATGAGTCAATAGATTTTTTATTATTTAATGGCGCTATTTATGCAAGTAGCCCAAGCTCCCGAGCAATAGCTATAGCTTGAGTGCGGTTGTTTACATTAAATTTATCAAATATATGATATACATGAGTCTTTACTGTATATATGGTTATTTCCAGCCGAATGGCTATTTGCTTATTGGTATATCCTTCGGCAATAAGCTTAATTATTTCTAATTCTCTTTTACTTAACGACTCTTTAATTATACCTCCCTTCCTGTAATTTATCATGCTCTCATTATCGACCTTTATTAAACCACTAAGGGTCTCCATGAGTCGCCTAATAAACCCGGGCATAATCCTTCGCTTTAGAGCAGTGCTAAGTAAAGGGATGATTTGTTGTCCTTCATTTATAAATACCCCTAGAAAACCACTCTTTTCTCCCATCTTTAAGGCCTTCTCGAGATCCTGCATTGACATATCCATTATTCCCTGAGCATACATGAGCCTTGATTTTAATAAATAGACCTCGATTTCCCAGAGAAGGCATCCAGAAGACGAGGCTGCTGCCTTCTGTCTGTCCAGATAATCTGCTAGATAGCTCCATTCGTAAACCGGTTTTATAAGCTTTAATCTGTACATATCTATAAATACACGAATCGCTGTATAGTGTATTACATCAGGTTTATTAGGTTCTTTTCTATCACCAAAATCAAGCTTCTGCTCCTTCAGCCATTGCTCCACATCTTTTAGTAAGGAGATATCTGAATCCACTGCCAAAAGACTAAGTCTGACTCTATGAGCAGCGACCTCATCATTACCCTGTATCCAATAACAGATAGCCTCATTAATTGTTTGAGCTGCCCTGTCTTTACTACCATATGCCTGATATATATATGCCAATAATATGTAGCCGCGCTGTTGATGAATTCCGGCATCCGTATAATTTAGTAATTCGATACCCTTCTTAATGCTTTCCTCTGCTTCTCTTATTCTTCCTGTTTCAAATAAAATCTTCCCATATATAATATATATAGTTCCAGAAAACGGAATCATATGCCCTTTTGAAAGTCCGCTTATATAAGCAATTCCCTCCCGACAGATATCCGCTGCCTTAATTATATAGCCACCTCTATACATGATATCAGCTATATGTTCAATTGCAGCTGATACATTTAATAAATCACCACTTTCCTTTCCTATATGACGGGCGCTCTCAAAAGCATTAATTGCAGAATTTATATTACCTGATAAAAAATATGCCCTTCCCAATGCATATAATATAGCGCATCGAAACATAAGTTCATTCTCAGGAAGCTTCCTAAGAGCATCTTTTGCCATATTAATTACATTATCAATATCTGACTCTAAAAATAATTCGTAGTATATTCTTAGTTTTCTTATGTAATGTACAATTAGCTCATTCTCTCTAGTTATATAAATATAAGAATTATTTTTCTCTATATTTCGCTCGGCAATCATAAGCCAATATTCGATAAGTATTCTACTCTCGGACTGTTTAATTGTATCCGTATTGGCGAGCAACAGACAATTTGCATAAGCTGCGGCAAGGAGTGGACTTGACTCCACATATATAACAGGCAATTCCTTAAGCCACCTATAAACCAACTGAGTTTCACTACGATAATATGTACTCCATAGATTTCGTTCGATAATCTCGGATGCACGATCATATTGACCGCTCACCATTGCATATGAAATAGCCTCATTAACTATACCCTGACCTTCAAACCAGTTAATGATGGCACTATACAGCTTTGCAACCTCTTCCCTTGAATACCTATTATCAAGCTTACGCCTCAAGAAATCCGAAAGGAGATTATGGTAGCGATACCATTTCCGTTTATTATCAAGAGGAAATAAGAAAAGACCGGAATTGTCCAATTCCTCAAGTATCGCTTGACTATCTTTAATTTCTAAGACTTCATTGCATAAGGAAGCATTTAGCCGCTCCATAATGGAGGTCTTAAGAAAAAAATCCTGTAGTCTATGCGATTGCTTATTAAGAACTACTTCTGCCATATAGTCAAATACAAGTCTATCTTCCCCTGCAAACTCCGTAATAAAGTGACATCTCTCCTCAGAATCAAGCGCTTCGAGGGTAAGTACCGCCATCTGTATACCGGCAATCCAACCCTCAGTCTTTTTCTCCAGTCCATCCACTTCTTCCATCTTAAAATTGATATTAAGGTAATTATTCAACAAACTATAAATCTCGTCCTTAGAAAATCGAAGTTCTGAAAAAGATATATCAGTTATGCTAAAGTTCGCCCTTAATCTTGATATGGATATGGGAGGCTTTTCTCTGGATATAATAACCAGATAAAGATTAATCGGCATATATTCCAGAAAATATTCCAAGGATGTATGAATTTCTTTGTTCTTAATTATATGGTAATCATCTAAAACCAACATCATTGGCTGTTTGCTAACAGAGATATCCCTAATTATAGCATTGATTATATTTTCCCTATTAAGCTCTTCAAATGATTGAAAAACAGGTTGAATAATGTCGGATTTTTCATTTACCGATTGTAATGAGGCAAATAGATATTCCCAGAAGCGATAGAAATTATTATCACCTTCATCAAGAGAAAGCCATGAGGCAGGCAGGTCCAATTCCTTAATCCACTGACTTATCAAGGTAGTCTTTCCTGAGCCTGCCAATGACGTAATAATAAATAACCTGCTAGCTCTTTCTAAGCCATTATTAAGCTTGTCATTTATTTGCTTACGTTGTATTATGCCCTCTCTTAAGGGAGGTACCATAATCTTTGTGGGAATTATATAATTCATAGTAGAGGAATCTCCTTTCTTCGCATCCTACTCCTATTTATATCAGCTACCTATGGACCTTTATTACTATCAAATATTTATTTACATATTTTGGAATTTGATTTATACTAAGTATGTTTGAACTCAAAACAAAATTAGAAGGAGGATAAATTATGCATCAAGCTTTTCAAAAAATAATATACAAGGTGGTGACTTGCATATTATTAGTATCTATAATTACTACCGGAACACCTAGTAAAGCAATGGCCGCAACCATAATGGAGGTATCTGCTTATAATCAGGTAAGAGATCGTTATACAAATATGATTTACTATAATATTAAAATCCATGCTCTCGAGGATCTTGATATATCAAAGCTAGAGATCGGATATCACATTGAAGAGGATACCAGTATTCCCACTCCTAATTTCTACTGCGATTATTGTGGTGTAGTCGGAAACAATCAAAATGATAATATTACACAAAAATTGAACGGAAGAGTCTATCTATATAACACACCAAAATATCCTAAATACGTTTATAGAATGGAAGTTACCTTTGACGAGGATTCAGGCTTTATCAAGAAAAATTCGACTCTTGAAGTAAAAGTTAGATTTGCCAAGCCGGATTGGAGCATCTTCGATCAGTCAAATGATTATTCTTTTATACCAGATGCTACAGATTATACTTCTGATCGGAGTAATTTTTTGATTGAATATGATGGCGACTATATTTATTAACAGGATCGATACACGATATAGACAAGTATCCGCTATAATGTTATAAAGATTAGGAAGTAGGTGGTTCTATCCCCTACTTCCTTTTTTAATCCACCTATTCATCAGTATATTCGCCTTATGACTTAATCAATTGATTGTCCACTCGAATTTATAGTTACCCCTTGCCTTTTCACCAACAATGATTAATTTGTAAGTATCATCCTTATTGATGATAATCTCTTCAATTCCATCCGAATCTGGATCAAACGAGTAGATCACATTATCAGATGAATCTTCAAATGTAGCGATTAATGACCCTTTTTTCTCTTTCAATTCATAATCAAACGTAATAACATCCCCGCTTTTAAGTTTAATTGATATGTTCTTTGTAGAAGATAAATAGAAAAAGGATGCAGCCGTTTTCTTTGTCGAGGTTCTACTGAAATGTGCGATTCTAAAATTACAAGCTGCCAAAATTAATGTCATTGTACTTATTAGCATTATAGCAATAATACATTTGATTCTTTTACTCATTACTCTATCTCCCATCTTTTCTATTACTTTATTATATACTTCAATTCCTCAAACTATATTACAATATAGCTTTAATACTGTTTAACTCAATAATATTACACTAGCCATATTATGTCAATTAATATCAATTATTTATAGGATTTGCTTTATGCTTTTCAATCAAAAAAGCCCAAAGCAATCTGCTTTGAGCATGATATTTTTCCACTCTATATGTCCTTAAATTAATACTATAAATCAAATTAACTTATCACAGCCTATTCCGGGGCATCCTCCACAGAATTCTCTGCTTCCATCTGCTGTGCTCTACGTGCCCGTCTTTTTCTTCTTGCTTCCTCCGAGGAATACATTATAAAATCCTTAATAGTTCCCGCTTGCTTAATATGCTCTAATTCAAGCTTGGGATGTGTTGTGTCACCGGTATAGCAGGTAATAGTTCCAAGCTTAAATATCCTCTCCATAAAGCTCCTGGTTAATCTCACATCCTGTATCTTATACATAAAGCAATCATCCTCGATGATACTTAAGAAACCAGATGTAATCCTAAGCCTTTCCTCTGATATAGTATATTTTGTGTAACTTAGTGGAAGGCCTAATAATTTTGTTCGTTTTCTTTCTACATACACCATAATTAAACCCCTTTATACCAACTATTTAATCTCTATTATTTCTGTTCGTGTATCTCTGGAAACTATTAGATTAATATCCGACATATCTATATCCTTCGTAACTTCAAATATTAAAACGGCCGGTATTCTTGCTCCTGACATAACATTTATCTTAATATATTGTAGATTATTTTCCAGCGCTGCTAATTGAGGTTTGTATATGGTTCCCACATTTATATCTAGCTGATACTGAATAGATGATTTACTGAGATCTATAACTTTATTTGTATCAGTTATGTTTTCTATTGCAAAATCTATTACAAGCAACTGATAGCCCTCTCTTGGGTCGAGCGAGAACACAAGGTTTGATTCATCCTCTGGATATGTATCGGCAAGCTGATAACCGGTATATTGAATATCAAAGCCTTCTTCTTCTATGACTTCAGATAGTGTATAATTAATATCATTAGCCGAATCTGATGAGTAAGAACAATCTGTTTCATCTACATCACTTGTATTATCTTCACTTACCTTGGGAATCTCTGTAGGCACGGGCTGGATAGCATCCTCCTTGGCTTCTTCAATTTCTGATGCTTCCTGATAACTAATCAATGACAGCGAATGCTTTTTATCATTTTCTAATAAACGATATGCCATATACTCAGCAGCTATATCAGTCTGAGCTTCATTTAAAGGATATTCT
>JAQVQL010000171.1 GCA_028701595.1 Herbinix sp. | reverse complement strand
TCTGTAGAATATGTATAAATTTCCATGGCTTAGCATAAAATATTTAATAATATCTTAACAATTTGTTAAAATATGCTTATATAAAATTAACAAAAAATTGAGCAATTGATATCAATAAGTTAGAGGAAATAACTGATAATGTAAAAAGATGTAAAAATTAAATAGTTGTATCTAACGAAATTTCACTTTTCTTATTGACACTAAAATTCATGGGACATATAATGCAGGTTAGCATTACCAAGAAAACCAATATATGGAAATTCGGAGTGTATAAGCATATACAGCCGAAAAAGAAAAGAGGATTATTAATATGACAATCATAAATTCATTTCTCCAGAGGACAAAGCTGCGTGAGTTCGCCTATAGCACATACATGGTAATTGCAGCATATACCTTGTCATTCCTTTTGCTGGTTATTGGATCTGATACATTATACAATGTTAGGTCCAAGGCAAATAGTTTGAACATACAGTCTGAGGAAGTAAAACAAATTACACCAAAGGATGAGAACGTGAGTATTGATAACTACCATGATACTAGCGAAAATACGAATAATTCCTATCAGGTAGAATATCGGATGGATTATATTCAAAAATACAATGACAAATATCGAGAATCCATATCCGCACCCCTATCTGTTGACTCTGATGATACAAACTGGCTGCTAGGTCATAGCATGAATGATGAGGAATATGGACGCATGATGGTCCATATGAATGAAAACGAAGTATTTACTGAGAGTGACGAAAAGGAAATTTCAAGTTTCTCTTTGTCAGATCTAGCTACAGAAAATTTAGCAAATGATAGCATGGCTCTCACTAAGGAGGAAATTAAGATGCTTGAGCAGATTGTTGAGGCAGAAGCAACCGGAGAGGATATTATCGGTAAAATATTAATAGCTAATGTTATATTCAATCGAATGGCAGACGAGAAGTTTCCTGATAGTGTTGAGAAAGTAATATTTCAGAAGGATGGGGACGTGTATCAGTTTTCTCCTATATCCGACAAGAGATTCTGGTCTGTAAAGATAACAAGCGAAACTAAGGAAGCAGTCCAAAGAGCCATTGATGGTGAGGATTATTCCGAGGGAGCAGTATATTTTATGGCTAGAAGGCTTGCAAGAAAAAGTAGTATAAAATGGTTTGATAATAATCTTAACTGGCTTTTCAAGCATGGAGCCCATGAGTTTTATAAATAATATAGATTAATACTGGAAACTAGCAAAAAGATATGATATAATCCGCCCTAACAGGCGGATTTTTTATTAATAAAAACTACGTCCTATTTACTAAGTATAAAGAGATTGCTTTAGTAATCTTATTGATTATGAAAATCAAATAAAGGGGACTTAAAGATTATGAATCTAATGTATCACAGTACAAGAAATAGTAGTTTAAAGGCTACAGCATCCCAAGCAATTCTTCAAGGATTGGCTTCGGATGGAGGATTATATGTACCAGAGGCCATACCACAGATGACTACACCCATAGCTGAGCTTGCTAGAATGAACTATCTCGAGCTGGCTTACGAAGTGCTAAGGCTTTATCTGACAGACTATTCAGAAGAGGAAATCAAGGGATGTATTAATAAGGCGTATGACGACAAGTTTGACACCCCTGATATAGCTCCTTTGAAGAAGGTTGGTGGGCTTCATTACCTTGAGCTATTTCATGGAGCGACCATTGCTTTTAAGGATATGGCACTATCTATATTACCTCACCTTCTTACTACAGCAGCAAGAAAAAATAATATATCCGATGAAATCGTAATACTTACAGCAACATCTGGTGATACAGGTAAGGCTGCCCTGGCAGGCTTTGCCGATGTGGAAGGGACAAAGATTATTGTCTTTTACCCGAAGGATGGAGTAAGTAATGTACAGGAAAAACAGATGGTAACCCAAAAGGGAGACAATACCTATGTTATCGGAATCAGGGGTAATTTTGATGATGCGCAGACAGGGGTAAAGAAGATATTTGGAGACCGAGATCTAGAAAAAAGAATGAGTGAGGCAGGATACAGATTCTCATCAGCCAATTCCATCAATATTGGACGGCTACTTCCACAGATTATCTACTATATCTACTCCTATCTTGAATTATATAGAAGGAATGAGATTTTAGCCGAAGAGAAAATCAACTTTGTAGTCCCCACAGGCAATTTTGGTAATATTCTTGCGGCATATTATGCAAAGCAGATGGGGCTTCCCATAGAGAAGCTGATATGTGCTTCAAATGATAACAAGGTTCTGTTTGATTTCTTCAAAACGGGTGTATATGATCGTAATCGTGAATTTATCCTGACAATATCCCCGTCCATGGATATACTCATATCCAGCAATCTGGAAAGGCTGATTTATCATATAGCGGATGAGGATTCAGATAAGACCATGGAGCTTATGACCGCATTATCAACAACTGGAAGGTATGAAATAACATCTGATATGAGGAAAAAGCTTGATGGATTTGTGGGAGGCTATGCCACAGTTGATGAGACCATGACTGCAATTCATAAAGTATATATTGAAACCGGTTATGTTATGGATACTCATACTGCAGTTGCAGCTAGTGTTTATGCTAAGTATCTTGATAGGGAAAAGGATTCTGCCAAGGCAATTATTGTGTCAACCGCTAGCCCATACAAATTCGCAGAGAGTGTACTTAATGCCGTAGGTATAAAGGAACTACCTGAGGATGATTATGAGCAAGCTCTAATCCTTAGGGAGATTTCGGGTATACAGATACCCGGTGCCATGGAAGAGATACATTTAGCTGATATCAAACACGATACAGTATGCGAAACTGATAGAATGAGGGCTAAAGTGGAGGATATCTTAAAAATAATCTAATTATGACAAAACCATGACATAAATTTGACACATACAAGGTGCATTATATATTCATAGTCAAAGCAATGAGACAGGAGCCTTATGGGGCGATATCCATGTCGGCAGATAAAGTCACATCCTATTCTAAACTGCTATCAAGGATAAGACTGTAAGGTGAATGCGAGGAGTAAGGGGTTATCCCTACAAAGATTTTGACTACGATATAGTCGTCTGACATGGATTGTTAGTGCGATAAAGGAGAACCGGTTAGAACTGGTAAATTATCCAGAAACAGAGATAAAAGGACTTGACCTTTTTTTCCTTTATTGTTATAATCATCTTGTTGTTGGAATGATTATATTGATGCGTTTTCTCTTCTTGTTTTACGGGGGTTATAAGACTTTGTGAATAGGGTGGGACACGCAAAATATAATACTAAACCATATATTTAAGGAGGAAGTAAGAATATGAAGACAAAATTTATTAAGAAGCTGTCTTTCGTTCTAGTAGTAGCTATGGTGCTTTCACTATTAGTTCCTGCTACCGGAGCTTTCGCTGCATCAGCAAAGCTTAATTCTAGCAAGAAATATTTACATCTTGGTAGAGAAGAAAGCGGAGAGAACGAATTCAACTTCAACATCAAGAACAAGCAAAAAGGTTGGAAATATGCTTGGGAATCTAATGACGAAGATGTTGTAGAAGTAAACGCTAAGAATGGTGTTGTAACTGCTACAGGCGTTGGTAAGACCAAAGTAACTGTTCTTATTACAGATGAGGATGGTGAAGAGGTTGATACTCTTTCAGCTACTGTTACTGTAAGAGACAACATCGAAACAGTAGCTGTTAAGAATCCGGTTGAGAAACTTACTGTTAACGAAGAGCATGACTACAACAGAAGCTTTGAAACCGAATCCGGAAGCACAAAGAAAACCGACTCTATCACCAGATGGGAAGTAGTACCTGCTGAAGGCGCTTCTATCGATGATAAGGGCGTATTCGTAGCTACTGCTGCTGGCGAGTATACAATTACCGCACGTTCATTCCAGTCCAAGGCAAGATACAATGCTTGGGATGATGACGCAGAAAAGTATGCTGACTATGTATTAGCTACAGCTGAGACTAAGGTTGTTGTAAGTGCTAGTATCGCAAGTGTTAAGCAGGTTAACAAGACCAAATTCAACGTAGAATTTGATTCTAGCATGGCTGATACAGATCTTTCTGCTACAACCGCTATGGTTTACCAGGTAATCAATGGTAAGCTATACAACACTGGTACAGAGAAGATTAAGTCCCTTAGCTTAGATGCTACCGGAAAAGTTGCTACAGTTGAAATCTTTGGTAACATTATAAGTAAGGCTGATTATCAGTTCGTATATGGCGATTTGAAGGGTGAATTTAAAGCAGCAGATACTAATATTAAAGAAGTAGCTGGCCTCACTTTTGACGATTTCCAGGTTAAGAGCGACGGTTCAGACCCTGTAGATTTATACGGCAAGGTTAACGCTGTTAATATGGATGGCGTTGTAATCTTAGGCGGTAATGATGATGAACTTAAGCCTTATCTATCATTTAAGTATGAAGGCGATGTTAATTATGGCTGGGTATATGATGGTAAAGCTTACATCAACAAGGATGGATATGCAGGTAAGTTTAATGTGAAGTATAATAACTTCGTATTAAATGATGAAACTAAGATATATGAAGCAGTTGAATTCGAAGCTTTTGCAATGGGTGTTGGTGTTGATGTTATAGTAAGCAACAATACAATGCAATATGCAATAGTTAAGGCTGATACAGCTCCTGATTCTTGGAAATCCGACTGGAAGACTGGCGAATTCAATTTACCAGCAGATGATCAGAACTTCAAAATCTATACAAGATATAAGAAGAACACAGATCCTTCATGGGCTAGTTATACTAATGCAGCAGTAGATCAGTTCACGTATGTATCATCTAATTCAGATAAGTTAGTAATTATTGGTCATTACCTATATCCCATTTCTCAGGGTACTGTGACAGTATTAGTTCAAGACCCTGCTAATAACAATGTTGTAGTAGGTGCATTTGATGTAGTAATTCAGGCTGCAAGAGGATATGCAAGTGCTGTTCCTAATATCTTTAATACATCACTTGGTAACGCTTCATTAGCTGCTTATAATGAGACAAGAGAAATTGCTGTTACTAATACTGATACTATGAATGAAGGCGTAGTTCCTACTTTAGAAGAAATCAAATTAATTAGTAAGCCTGCAACTGCAGCTGATACTGCAATGCTAATATCTTTAGACAGGATTTCTACAAATAGTTGGGAATATGGCAAGGCATTCTTTAAGGTTACAGCACCTGGAGAAGTACCAGGATATTATAACTATAAGATTACTCTTAAGGCTTTTAACACAACAAAATCCTTTAATATTCATGTAACTGTACTTGATTCTTCTGTTGCAACCGTAACAAATTGGAAGGTTGAACTTGATAGTACTAGTGTTGAATTGAAGGAACAAAAGGGTATTAAGAATGTAACTGCAAATGTATATGGATATAATGCTAAGGGTGCAAGAGTTGCTGTTCTTCCTACATCCGATTACACATTAGATGTTAAGAAGGTGGGCACAAGCACAAATATTAAGTCTA
>JAQVQL010000170.1 GCA_028701595.1 Herbinix sp. | reverse complement strand
TAAGTTTTTTGCGGTATTTACTATTTTGGGTATAGTAATTGCCATTATAAGTACCTATCCATTAATAATGACAAGATACGGTAGTGTTCCATTTGCTACTTCCTATGCAAGCGTTATAGGATTTTTGCTATTGGGAGGAGCTTATCTGGCCATGGGCTTATTCCTTTCTTCTTTAACAGAAAGTCAGGTTGTTGCAGCAATAATAACATTTATAGTGTTTTTCTTTACATTATTTATGGAAGGAATTGCAGGTAGCATACCGACTAATCACAGTACTGCATTGATTTTCTTTATTGCATTATGGATTATTATATGCCTAGTGCTGTGGATTATGATGCGTAATATAACTATAACCATTGGAGCAGGCGTAATTGGAATCGCTATCCTGACCGCCATATATATGTTTAAGCCTACCTTGTACGACGGTGCAATTGTGAAGGTTTTTAGCTGGCTTTCCGCTACGGTTCGATTTAATAATTTCTATATGGGTATTCTGGATTTAGCAGATATCATATATTACCTAAGTATAATCTTTATATTTTTATTCCTATCAACCCAGGTTATTAAGAAGAAGAGATGGAGCTAGGAGGGGGAAGCATGAGCGATAATATGAAAAAAAACAAACATAAAGCTTCCTTTTCAGGAAGGAATTTTAAAAGTGGGGTCTATGTATCTATAGTATCTGCTGTAGTTATTGCATTGGTTTTGCTTATAAACTTAATTGTTACTGAATTTGATTTAAAGATTGATTTGAGTAGCGAGGGTATTTATACCATAACAGAGGAAACTAAAGAATATGTTAATGGGATGGAGGACGACGTAACAATATACTATCTGATTGAAGCAGGACAAGAAGCACCCATGTTTCATAAGATAGCTCAGAAGTTCGATAGTCTTTCAGATCGTATAACCCTAGAACAGAAGGACCCAATACAGTATCCGACCTTTGCTTCAGATTATGTGGATGATGAGGTAAACATCAATAGCTTTTTGGTTGTTAACAACAATACAAAACAGGCAAAATATGTGGATTATAGTGAAATGCTTGTACAGGAATTCTCGCAGCAGACATATCAATACCATACCGTTGGAATAGATGTAGAAGGTAAGCTTATATCTGCAATCCAGTATGTAACCAATCCAGATCTTCCTACCATATATTACACTGTTGGTCATGAGGAATATGAGATTGGACAGATATTTATAGATATTATGTCAAGAATGAATATAGACATAAACTCGCTTCAAACACTTACCTTGGAAAAAATACCTGAGGATGGTGACATCTTAATAATCAATGCTCCGAGAGTTGACCTTTCAGACTCAGAGACTGAAATGATTAAGCAGTACATGGCAGACGGTGGCAATGCTGTTATTGTTATGGATTATGAGGCGCAGGACTTAAAGAACTTGAATTCTTTGGTTAATTACTACGGAGTTCAGATAGAAAAGGGTATTATAAGTGAAGGGGATACCAACAACTATGTTCCATTATATCCCCGTTATATTGTTCCTAATGTGCTTGAACATGATATTACCGCAGAGCTTTATAAGAGCAATCGACTTGTGGTAACACCGACATCCTCAGGAATTACAATTATGGATAACACAAGGAGCTCACTGCTGATAGAACCCTTATTGAAGACGTCTGATTTGGCATACTCTAAGACAAATATCAGCTCTGATACCCTAATGAAGGAGGATGGGGATATCCCGGGTCCCTTCTATATAGGTGTACTTTCCAGCGATACCTTTAATGGCATTACTTCCAGCATGATAGTATACACATCGGCAATGATATTTGATGACAACATGCTTAATGAATTCGGTAATTTCACATTGCTTGTTAATACAATTGGAAATCTAGTCGGTGAAACCGAAATTGTAACAGTGCGGCCACGATATCTATATCCTGAGCCATTAAATATCACTCAGGAGCCATTAATGATGTTGGCAGCCTTGACTATTATTGTGCTACCTTTACTTATTCTTACCACCGGTATCGTTATCGTTGTTCGGAGGAGGAGGCGATAATGACAAAAAGAAAGAAGAAAAACCTTATAACTATTATATCATTGCTCCTAGTATTAATACTTATGTTGGGCTTTTATATATGGTATATAAATAAAGATAAATTCGATAGAAATGACACATCAGGTGGCAGTGGTGTATCAGATATTGCTTCCTCTAATATAATTGCCACTATGGATTCTGAGCTTATCGATAAGATTCATTTCAAGAATTCGAATGCGGATATGACTCTTGTACGTGAGGATGATTTATGGTTATTGGAGGCCGATAAGGACAGACCCATTAAGCAAAATTATCTGCAGAATATGATAAATCTAGTGGTTGAGATTAAGACTGACCGTATAGTAAATGAAAAGGCTAATGACCTAGGACAATACGGTTTGAGCTCACCTTATGCTTATATAGAGGCTACTCAGTCAGACGGCAAAACCATAGCTCTTAGTATCGGCAATAAGATAACCGGAGGACAAGGTTATTATGCAAAGCTTTTGGGTGATGATTCTGTATTTATTGTTAGTGCAAATTATGGAACACAACTTTCATATAGCGATGCTAATATGACACAGGTAGAGCATGGACCAAACATAGTCTCTGAAAATATTTATCATCTTGAGGTGCTTCAAAAAGAGAGAGAGGACTTTGAGCTGATTTATGATCCGGATTCCATCTACCATATGGCAGGCACCCCCTTGCTTTCCTGGGCAGTCCTTAAACCCTATGAGGAGGTATATTCAGCTGACACCACTAAGGTATCAGAACTTCTAGCCAATTACGGTAGCTTCAGTTTTCTAAACTGTGTGGAATATAATGTAGAGAATTTTGCGGTGTATGGATTGGAGGAGCCAAAAGCTTCGGTATATGTGGGTTACTACGACCAGTATGAACAGGAGCTACCAGAGCCAGCGACGGATTCTAATACCGGTACAGAAATAAATTCAAAGACCATCACAGAGGAGAAAAGCTTTAAACTCTATGTTGGAGAGACGGATGACAAAGGAGATTATTACGTAAGAAAAGATGGGGATAAAGCGGTCTACACGATGAAGGCTACAAATGTGGAAAAGATGCTTAACATAGATACATTTAATTTCTTAAATACCTTTGTTAATATTTATAATATTGATTCTCTGAATAAGATAGAAATAGACATCAAAGGAAAGCCCTATACCATGGAGATAAAGCGAGATACAATCATAAATGATGCGGGCGAAGAAGAAATAGCTTCAACATATTATTACAACGGGAGTATTGCAGATGAGGATGTATTCAAAGACGTCTATCAGGCCATGATAAGTGCAAAGATTGATTCGCAGTTAAATAAAGAGGTATCACCCGGTGACTCAGAGCCTGTACTAACTCTTGCCTATCATATAGAGGGCTATGAAGAGCCCTTTACAACCGTATATTATTCTTATGATGATAGCTTTTATCTGATAGATAAGGGTTATCCGATTCGCTTTGTAGCTGACAAGAGAAAGATAGACATAATTATTTACGCAATTGAGGAATTTAAAGCAAGTAATTAATATTGATATATGAAATATGCTCTGTACAAATAGTTGGAGCGAGATGTCAAGAGTCTCGCTCCATTAATGTATTCAGAGCTATTTTAGTGGAATGTATTTATAAAATTACAACTTGTACGAATAATCGGCGCATTGACATAATATATTAGCATATGGGATAATCAAGCTGGTACCTTTATGATAGGTACTAAATTAGGAAGCTTATATCCACAGGAGATAAGAGTGAAAGAAAAATCACTTTTACTCGAAAAGAGAACCCGCAGGGCGGCTTCTTCCATTATAAGTTGTGTCGCCTATGGCGACGGGATGAGAGGTAACTATGAATAATAAGAAAAAGCTGATAATTATTGGTGTATGTATAGTGATAATTATTGCAGTACTTACCGCTAATGTTATTCGTCGAATCAAATCCGGAGAAGAGCATAAGGTTGATGAGGATATCGTTAAGGAAAATGTTATAACAAGAGCTGAGGCATACCGTCTCTTAAGCTTCCTTGAATATGATAAGGCGGGAAGAGAAGCCATAATGACGGGGATAAATTATGCTGATAAGGATATGTCAGGTTGGTATGACAGTTATGTGAATGCCGTATGGAAAATGGGTCTCATAGAGGGCAATATCACCGTCTCTCCTAATGAAGCTTTAACAATAGGACAAGGAAAGGCACTAATAGATAAGCTTATTACCAAGAACCCTCATCTTCAGGGTGTATACACAGAGCTTTCATTTGATTTCTTAAAAGCCGATGAGGAAATGTCGATACCGCAGTTCTTGGAGATTTATAAGGCTCTTCTTGAAATAATTCCCAAGGAGGAGCGTCTAACCAAGGACGAGGTACTTTTTATTCTTGATAGGGAAATTAATGAAGATGGCAAGGATAGGATTGTTGCAGACCTGGGCAGATATTATTACCAGCACTCTAGAGACTATGAAAAGTTCTTTGGTCAAGAAACTGATAGGTCCTATATAGGATTAACAGGCGATGAGTTTCTTGATCGCTTTAATAATAAAGGAGTTGAAGCACTAACCTGTGGTGATGAAATAGTGTATATCAGTAAGATACACCAGGATAAAATAGTCATACGAAATGTATGGATTAAACAGGGTAAAGAAATGGATGTGGCTACTTATATTAATGGAGTCCATAAGGAGCTTCAGACTAAGTTTAAGCTATCACAGGAGATAGAAAGCGTAATTGGCGATATCTCGGTACAGAATGAAAAGATTATCGCGATCAGTGTAAAGCCCGACAGGATACAAGGTAAGGTGTTATTATCCGGTGAGGACTTTATCGAGATTGAAGGCTATGGGAAGATTCCTCTAGAGAAGGATTATCAGATTTATAAAATATATGGTGAGCTTTCAATGGAGCAAACCAATGGTATACTGGTCGGTTATGATACAACGGATTTTGTGGTGTCTGGGGGCAAGATAAGTGCAGCATTGATAAGAGAAAGTATTAAGGCAGAAAATATCAGGGTCCTTATTCATAACTCTGGATTTAAGAGTATATATCATGATAAGGTTGAATTTGGCGGCACCTCCGATTATGTCATAAGGGTTGGTGAAGATGAAACTTCATATACAGCAAAGGAAACCATAACTCTTCAGCCGGGAGACAGTATGCTATCTGCTGGAAGGGTGGTTATCGAGCCTGCTTCAGAGAAAGGAAGGATAAAGCTCCTTTCAATAGAACGCTCTACGGGGGTACCGAGGTATCGCGGAAGGATAGAGATAGCTCAGGGGGATAAGGGTTTAATAATTGTAAATGAGCTTCCTCTGGAGGAATATTTATATGCTGTTATACCAAGTGAAATGCCTACCTACTATGGCTTAGAACCTCTGAAAGTCCAAGCGGTATGTGCAAGAAGCTATGCATATCGTCATCTTATGGCTAATAGCCTTAGTAGTTATGGAG
>JAQVQL010000169.1 GCA_028701595.1 Herbinix sp. | reverse complement strand
GTGGCATTTCTGCAGATGTGGGAGGCATCAGATGCTTCAAGCTCTGTAGATTATGAATACTTTAGACCTACAAGAAGATTTCCGGGGAGCAATGTATTTTGTCAGGTCATAACTGACGGACCTGCAAACAATCCAAGGAATCCCATGGAAGACTTCTATAAACAGATGATATATCATGCAAAGAAGGTATTGTACATTACAACACCCTATCTTATAATTGAAGACGATATGCGTGATGCATTAGCTACGGCTGCAGCGGGGGGCGTGGATGTTCGAATTATTACACCCTTTATTCCAGACAAGAAGAATATTAGGGTACTTACCGTATACAATTATGGGGTGCTTCTTGCGGCAGGAGTAAGAATATTTGAATATAAGCCAGGATTTATCCATGCAAAGACTATGCTGAGTGAGGATTCGGCTATTGTCGGGACAATGAACATGGATTATCGTAGCTTTCATCTGCATTATGAATGCGGAGTATGGATTTGCAATCATGAAGTTATAGGTACAATTAAGGATGATTTAGTTAAAACTATGGAAGAATGTCATGAAGTAACCCTTGAGGAATGGAAAAAACGTCCCATATATATTAAGATATATGAGAAGGTACTAAATCTGTTTTCTACTCTGATGTAGCAGGAAGGAGCTTCCTATGTATACGAATCTGTGTAAGCATTGTCATAAGGAATTTAAGTCAAGGTTTAAGGCTTATTCTTGTAGTGAATGTAGAGAAAAGGACGAGGATTATTTTGATGAGATAGAGTCATATCTTAAGGAATACCCCAATAGTAATGCCCTACAAATTTCCGATGCACTTGGAATTACAGCATATCAGGTGCTCAACTACCTGAAGGAGGGTAGGCTTAATGTATCCAGAGGGCGCTTTGAGCGAATAGGTGATGAATAAGGATAAGAAAGTATGAGGCGATAAAATGATTGGATTTATAAAGGGTGAGATAGCAGAAATCAAAGAAAATTATATTGTGCTGGAGACGGGTAATATAGGCTATGAGGTTTATTTGCCCACATCAGCTATAATAGAGCTACCACCTAGAAAAAGCACTGTCAAGCTGTATACATATTTGCATGTAAAAGAGGATGCACTGAGCCTATATGGATTTTTAACTAAGGATGATTTGAATATGTTTAAGCTTCTGATTACTGTCAATGGGATTGGACCTAAGGGAGCTTTAGGAATTATATCAGGGATTACGGCTGATGAAATTAGGTTTGCTGTTCTTGCTGAGGATTCAAAGGCCATAGCTAAGGCACCGGGAATAGGTCCTAAGACAGCAAGTAAAATAATTCTTGAATTAAAGGATAAATTTAAATTAGAATCAGCCTTCGAACAAAAGCTAGAAAATCAGTCGAGTAAGCTTAATTCCCAGAATATATATGGAAAACGTGAGGAAGCTATACAGGCATTAACGACACTGGGGTATTCCTCTACAGATGCATATAAAATTATTACCCAGATAGATATTACTGAGGACATGACAACGGAGGATATATTAAAGCTCAGTTTGAAGAAAATGTAAGGAGATGCACATGGCTAAGCGAATGATATCAACAGAACTTATGGAGGAAGACAAAAGGCTAGAGAATACACTTCGTCCTCAAATGCTTATAGATTACATCGGTCAAGCTAAGGTGAAGGAAAATCTAAAGATATATATTGAGGCAGCAAAGCAAAGAGAGGAATCTTTAGATCATGTCCTGCTTTTTGGACCGCCTGGTCTTGGCAAGACGACCTTAGCAGGTATTATAGCCAATGAAATGGGAGTAGGCATTAAGATTACTTCAGGACCTGTTATAGAAAAACCTGGTGAAATGGCTGCGATTCTTAATAATCTCCAGGAGGGAGATGTATTATTTGTAGATGAAATCCACAGACTTAACCATCAGGTCGAGGAGCTACTATATCCTGCCATGGAGGACTATGCCATAGATATCGTTATAGGCAAGGGGGCATCGGCAAAATCTATACGTTTGGATTTACCTAGATTTACCTTGATCGGTGCAACCACAAGAGCAGGAATGTTAACGCCTCCCCTAAGGGATAGATTCGGTGTGGTAAACCGCCTAGATTTTTATACTATAGCAGAACTGAAACAGATAGTGCATAGATCTGCCAAAGTAATCGGAGTCGAGATAGATGATGAAGGAGCCAAGGAGCTGGCAAGGCGTTCAAGAGGAACTCCCAGACTTGCCAACCGCCTCTTAAAGCGTGTCAGAGATTTTGCCCAAGTAAAATATGATGGCAAAATCACTAGGGAGGTTGCCGGATTTGCACTGGATTTACTTGAGGTGGACAAGCTAGGTCTAGATCATATTGATAGAGAGATTCTCCTTACCATGATAGAAAGGTTTGGCGGAAGGCCTGTAGGTGTTGAGGCTATCGCCGCCACAATAGGTGAGGATGTCGGGACTATTGAGGAGGTATACGAGCCTTATTTAGTTCAAAATGGGCTTATACTTAGGACTGCAAGAGGAAGAATAGCATCTGATTTGGCATATGCCCATATGGGCATTAGGAAGATTACGGAGTAAGATTTTGGCTTGTATTAAACAGTAAAATAGGATATAATCTGCTTATCGATGATAAGTCCAAATGAAGAGGTATTTGCGTAAGGTAGCATCATCCTGATTAGCATATGATAATAGGGGGCAAAGAATGAATAAGTTTAACGATATTGAGGTTATCATCAATAACAAAAGATATACGTTAAGTGGATATGAGAGCGAGGAGTATTTACAAAGGGTCGCTTCATATATCAACAACAAGCATAATGAGTTCCGAAGCAGGGATGCTTACAAATTCTTGGATTCAGATTTAAAAAACATCCTAATCCAGATTAATATAGCAGATGATTACCATAAGGCTAAAGAAAAGGTCAAAGAGCTAGAGGATGAGAACAACCAGAAAAGCAATGAAATCTTTGACTTGAAGCATGAGCTTATAGCAGCTCAGACAAAGCTTCACTCAGCCGAGAAGGAAGTCGAGACACAAAAAAATGAGATGAACGAGTACCAGAAGAAAATTGTACGCCTCGAAACAGAACTACAGGATGTGGAAAGAAAACGATAATTTAGCTTGATATGGCTGTCCAAGAAAGTGATACATACCCTACCTAAAGGTAAGTAAGTATCCTGTGGGCAGCTTTTTTGGTAGAAGTAACGGGTACCAGGTACGGTAGCTGGTACCCGTTACTTCTACCTATAGAAAGAGGTATATATGAAGAAGATTGAGATACTGGCTCCTGCTGGTTCATATGAAAGCATGAGGGCGGCCATGAATGCGGGCTGTGATGCCGTATATATGGGTGGAAGCAGATTTGGGGCTAGAGCATTTGCGGATAATCCCAATGAGGATGCTCTATTAAGGGCTATAGAGGAAGCACATCTTAGAGATAAAAGGCTCTACCTGACTGTTAATACTCTGCTTAAGGAAGAGGAGATACAGAGCCTACTTTATGATTATTTGGAGAAATATTATCTGGCAGGATTGGATGCTGTAATTGTGCAGGATGTAGGGGTTATGCGTTTTATTCACAGGCATTTTCCCGAGCTTCCTATCCATGCTAGTACACAGACCACCATTACGATGGCAGAGGGTGCTAATTTACTAAAGGATATGGGGGTTACTAGATTGGTAACTGCCAGAGAGTTATCATTTAAGGAAATAAAAAATCTAAGCGACAATACTGATATGGAGATTGAAACATTTGTCCATGGAGCTCTTTGTTATTGCTATTCGGGGCAATGCCTTATGAGTAGTATGATTGGAGGTAGATCCGGAAATAGAGGTAGATGTGCACAGCCTTGCAGGATGCCCTATCGCTTCTTCTCAGAGGATAAGCAGGTATCCGCTAAGGACGAATCCTATTTGCTAAGTCCAAAGGACATCAATACTGTAGCATTAATTCCTGATTTGCTTGAGGCAGGAGTAACCTCCTTTAAGATTGAAGGAAGGATGAAGAGCCCCGAATATGCCGCTGGTGTCACATCAGTATATAGAAAATACCTTGATTTATACCTTTTAAAAGGCAAGGAGGTCTTCACCTACTACCTGGAGCAAGATGAATATAAAAAGGATATGCTGGATCTTATGGACCTGTATAACCGTGGTGGATTTTCACAGGGCTACGGGAGAACATACAATGGAAAAACCATGATGTCCACAATTAGGCCAAATCATAGCGGTGTACCTGTAGGCAAAGTGGCTGTAGTCTCAAAAGGATATGTCGATATTTCCCTTAGTGAGGATATTAATGCTCAGGATATTCTAGAAATTAGAAATAAGGAGAACAAACCCCTCTATGAGTTTACAGTAAAGAATGATACACCCAAGAAGGATACTCTCAGGTCCAGAGTAGGTATCATTTCTTATAAAAATAAGATTAAGAATGAGCATCACAATAGCAAAGCTAAAGTGGTTGGCCCAGATATTAGAATAGGATATATGGTATATAGGACTAGGAACAATGCTTTGCTTGGTTATATTGAAGATAAATATATTAAGAAGGACACAAAGCAAGATATTACGGGTTATTTGCATGCAAGGGTCGGTGAGAGATTACAGCTTACACTTAAGCTTGGCAATGTAGCTGTAACAGCCTATCATAATGCTGTAGAAGCGGCCATAAAGCAACCTATGACAAAGGAGAAGCTAAGTGCATCTATTGATAAGCTTGGTGATACACTATTTACCTTTGATGAGCTTATAGTGGAGGCTGATAGTAATATATTTGTTCCCGTAGCATGGTTAAATGAGATAAGAAGGGAAGCTATTGCCATGCTATCTAAGGCGGTAATTGGCTCTTATCATAGAAGAAGAGAGGATTTAGGGATATCCTTAGACGATGATAGTATACTAAGTGGAGATACTATTGATGAAAATCAAAACCGTACGGTTATAATAAGTGTAGGTGTTACTACTAATGAGCAATTTACAGTAGCATTGTCATATCCTGAGATTTCAGCTATTTATGTGGATTACGAAAGCTTTACTCTACAGCAAATTATAGAGATGTCAAAGCTATCATACGATGCTGACAAGGCATTTTATATACTTTTGCCACATATCTTAAGGCTTAGGGCATATGAAAGACTTAGTAAGGATATAGTTACATTAACAAATTATGATGAGGTTAGTGGCTTTATAATAAAGAATTTTGAAGAGGCTAAGCTTCTTCAAAGCATTCCCTCTGCTAGCGATAAGCATAAGGAGCTTAGATTAAATCATAATATGTATGTGTTTAACAAGGATGCCAAGCTGTTCTGGAATGAGAAGGGTATAGATAGGTTTACTGCGCCCGTAGAGCTTAATGAGTATGAGCTAAATACTTTAGGTTTAGAGGACTGTGAGCTCATGGTGTATGGATATCTACCGGTTATGGTGTCTGTTCAATGTCTACATTCCACAACTGTTAGATGCAATAAATGTAGTCCAGAGGCAAATAGAATGGATTATCTGGTAGATAG